>JAKFVZ010000723.1 GCA_021732965.1 Reyranella sp. | reverse complement strand
GATCTCGTTCATCGCGACGAAGGCCGTCGCCATGCCGGCCGCGGTCTGGAAGAAGCGCCGACGCGAAAGGCCGTTCTTCGGCGCATACTAGTCGGCCAGCGCGTTCATGCGCGCCTCAACCTGCTTTTGGGCGGGGGTCTGCGGGATCGGCAGGAATTCGTCGCTGGAGACGACCTGTGTCGGAACGGGCGTGGTGCCGCCGGCCAGCCGGGCCGGCGCCAGGCGGCTGCGCTCGTCGTCGCTCAAGAGGCCCATGGTTTCCTCGCAAGAAGCTGGGGCAAGAAGCTCGGGAGTTGAGGCGCGGTTCGCCTCCGAGCTTACTTGGCCCGCGGCGTCGCGGCGACCCCCGGCACATGGTTGAGGACCGAATGGACGAGGCCCCCATCAACCAGCAGCGATTGCCCGGTGATGTAGCTCGCCTGCGGTCCCAGCAGGAAGGCGATGGCGTCGGCGATGTCGCTGGGCTTCGCGACCCGGCCGAGCGGCACCAGCTTCGCGCGGCCGCGCGCCAGCGCGGGCTTGGAGTAGATCGCGTCGGTCATCGAGGTATGGACGAAGCCGGGACAGACGGCGTTGGCGCGGATGCCGTCGGGCGCCCATTCCTGCGCCATCATCTCGGTGAGCATGATCAGCGCCGCCTTGGTCGGGCTGTAGGCGCCGGTCGGAAGCTGCGGCACGACGCCGGCCATCGAAGCCAGCATCACGATCGCGCCCCGGGAGCGCTTGAGATGCGGATGCGCCGCCTTGGCCAGCAGCCAGTTGGCCCGCAGGTTGATGTCGAAAACGCGGTTCCAAGTCGCAAGATCGAGGTCGACCAGCTTCGAGGGCGCTGTGATGCCGGCATTGCCGACCAGCGCGTCGATGCCGCCCATGAATTTCACGGCCGCAGCGACTACCTTGGCGGGCTCCGCCGGCTTGGCCATGTCGGCCTTGAGCGTGCGGACCTTGCAGCCCGAGGTACGCAGGTTGGTCGCCAGCACCTCCAGTTCGTCAAGATAGGCGATGTCGCAGAGAGTCATCGCCTCCGCGCCGTCCGCCGCCAGTTTCAGCGCGGTCGCACGTCCTATGCCACGGCTCGCGCCGGTAATGACGACCCGCATCGCTTCCTCCCCCTTTTTATGGGGAAGATGGTGGCACGGTTCCCGGCCTGGGGTCGATGGGGAGGAGTTGATCGAAGCCGACCAATTTCTCGTAAAGGGCGGCGGCCTGGAGCAGCGCCGCCTCGCCGCGCGGCTTGCCCACGAGCTGCAGGCCCACCGGCCGGCCGAAACTGTCGAAGCCGCAGGGCACGGCGATCGCGGGACTGCCGGTCACGGTGATGGCCGAGTTCAAGGTCGAGCCCGACATGTAGTTTTCGAGCTTCTTGCCGGCGATGGTGGCCTGCGCGCGCAGGTTCACGTCGAAGGCCGCCGTCGGCGCACCCGGCGTCACCAGCAGGTCGTAGGTCTGGAAGAAGGCGAACATCCGCCGGTACAGCGCCGCCCGCTCGCGCTCCGCCCAGGCGAGCTGGCTGGTCGTCTGCTTGAGGCCCAGTTCGGTGTTCCAGATGATGTCCGGCTTGAACTTGTCGCGATGCTGCTGGATCTGCAGCTCGCGATCGACGACGAACTGCTGGCTGCGCATCGCCATGAAGACCTCGTCGACCGGCCCGAAGTCCGGCGACACTTCCTCGACGATGCAGCCCAGCTCCTCGAAGCGCTGCGCCATCTTCGTGCAGATCTCGCGGATCTCGCGGTCGACCTCGAAGCGGCCGCCGAAGTCGATGGTGAAGGCAACGCGCTTCGGCAGAACCGGATTGGCCACGGCCGCGCTGAACGAGACGGCGGGTGCGTCGAAGGTCATGGCGTCCTGCGGGCAGAAGCCCGACATGGCGTCGAGAAACAGCGCGAGGTCGGCGACGTTGCGCGCCATCGGCCCCTGCACCGACTGCGGCGAATAGAGATTGTTCGAGGTGCCGCGCGTGACGCGGCCGGCCGATGGCCTGAGGCCGACAGTCGAGCAATAGGTGCCGGGCCGCCGCAGCGAGCCGCCATGATCCGAACCGTGCGCCAGCCAGACCTCGCCGGTCGCCACCGAGACCGAGCCGCCGCCTGTTGAGCCGCCGCAGGTCAGCGAGGTGTTCCAGGGGTTGCGCGTGCGGCCGAAGACCTCGTTGAAGGTGCTGCCGCCCGCGCCGAACTCCGGCGTGTTCGACTTGCCCACGACGATGCCGCCCTTGCACTCGATGCGCTCGACCAGCGGATGCGACTTCTCCGGCACATGGTTGGCGAAGATCGGCGAGCCGTAGGTGGTGCGCACGCCGCCCACGTCGGTGAGGTCCTTGATCGAGACCGGGAGGCCGGCCAGCCAGCCCGCCTCACCCTCGGCTTCGCGCCCCTGCCCGGCCATCAGGCGCTTCGCATGATCGCGCGCGCGATCCAGGCAAAGCGTCGGCATCGCGTTCACCGCGGGCTCGACCTCTTCCATGCGCTTGGCCGACGCCTCGACCAGGTCGAGCGGCGTGATCTCCTTCGTTCTGAGACGCGAAACGGCCTCGACCGCGGTGAGACGCCAAAGTTCGTTGCTCATGTGTTGCCTCCAGCAGCTAGTGTGCCAGCCTTCGCCTCCGCCTGTCTGCCCTGAGGAAACAAGCCAGTGACAATGACCGAATCACGACCCGCGGGCCCGCTCAAGGGACTGCGCATCGTCGACATCTCGACCGTCGTGGCGGGGCCCTTTGCCGCCGGCCTGCTGGGCGACTATGGCGCGGAGATCGTGAAGGTCGAGATGCCGGGCGTGGGCGATTCGCTGCGCGCTCTGGCGCCGCACAAGGATGGCGTGCCGCTGTGGTGGAAGGTCACCAACCGCAACAAGAAGGGCGTCACCCTCGATCTGCGCCTGCCCGAGGGCCGCGACCTGTTCGCCAGGCTCGTCGCCGACGCCGACGTGCTGGTCGAGAATTTCCGCCCCGGCACGCTCGACGGCTGGAGCATCACGCGTGCCTGGCTGCAGGGACTCAATCCCCGCCTCACCATCCTGCGCGTCACCGGCTTCGGCCAGGACGGGCCCTATGCCGGGCGACCGGGCTTCGCACGCATCTTCGAGGCGATGAGCGGCTTCACGCAGATCTGCGGCGAGGAGGATGGACGGCCACTTCATCTCGGCTATCCGATCTCCGATGCCGTCGCCGGCCTCTTCGGCGCGCTGGGCATCCTCGCGGCCCTGCACGACCTCGCGCGCAACCCCGAGCGGCGGGGACAGGAGATCGACTGCTCCGCGACCGAAGCGATGATGCGCACGCTGGAGTTCCTCGCCATCGAATACGACCAGCTCGGCGCCGTGCGCACGCGGTCGGGCAACCGCAGCCAGTATGCGGCGCCGGGCAACGTCTATCGCACCGCCGACGACAAGTGGGCCTCGATCGCGGCCTCGACGCAGAGCATCTTCGTGCGCCTCTGCGCGGCGCTCGACCTGAAGCACCTGCTGGAGGATCCGCGCTTCGCCCTCAACCCGGCGCGCGTGAAGAATTATCAGGAACTCGACGAGATCGTCGGCGCGGCCATCGGCAAACTGACCCTGGCGGAACTACGCGAGGCCTTCACCCGCCACGAGGTCGGCTTCTCGCCGATCTACGATATCGCCGACGTCTTCGCCGATCCGCAGTTCGTGGCGCGCCAGGCGATCGTGAGTGTCCCCGATGGCGAGCTGGGCAGCGTCCGAATGCAGGGCGTGGTCCCGCGCTTCTCCGAGACACCCGGCGCCGTGCGCCATGCTGGCCCGGCGATGGGACAACACAACGAAGAGGTCTACGGCGGACTGGGCCTGTCCGCGGCGGAGATCGAGGGGCTGCGGGGACGCAAGGTGATCTAGGGCAGGCCGACGATGTGCCGTCGACGTTGGGCCATGTAAAGGATGCCCAGCAGCATCAGGTTGAGCAGGTTGAACGCAAGCGCCGACTGGAAAGCCGACATGTAGGACAGCGTGGCGTCGAAGATGAAGCCGCCCAGCCAGCCGCCTGCGGCCATGCCCGCCATCGCGAACAGCATCACCACCCCCAGCCGCCAGCCGGCGATCGTCGGACCGTAGAGAAACCGCAGGTTCAGCGCATAGCCCTGCACGATGGCGATGAACGGGATGCCGTGCAGCAGCGACAGCGCATAGATGCCGTTGATGTCGCGCACGTAGAGGAAGCCGACCAGGGAGCCGATCTGGATGACCGAGCAGAGCAGGCTGACCGGCAGTGGACCGATGCGCTGGGCGAGCCGCGCCATGACGAAGGTGGCGACGATGGCCGACACCAGCACCAGCGACACGGCCTCGGTTCCACGCGCCGCCGGGTAGCCGAGGTCGCCGCAGAAGGCGACCATATGCACGAAGGGAATCGCCATGGCCGCGCAACAGCAGAAACCCGCTGCCGACAGAAGCACCATGATCGTCGAGGACGGCAGCGGCAGATGCACCTTCTCCTCGCGCCGCCGCCCGCCGGGTCCTCGCAGTATCGGCGCCGCGCGGACATA
>JAKFVZ010000724.1 GCA_021732965.1 Reyranella sp. | reverse complement strand
CAGCATGTTCATGGCGGCAGCGCCGGCGGCGAGGAGTTGCTCGATCTCGGGAATGTTGCCCGGCTTGATGATGGCGCCGACCGCGATCACCATCGGCGTGCGACGGACCCAGGCGCGATAGCGCTCGGCGAGCGCGGCGGCGTTGACCGGATCGCGAACCGCGGCGGCTTCGGCCAGCTTCTCGCCATAGGCGAGCATTGCGTCGCCGCGTATGACGACGAAGCGCCAGGGCTTCAGGCGCCCGTGGTCGGGCGCCCGCAGGCCGGCGTCGATGATCAGGTCGAGGTCCGCGCCCTGCGGCGCCGGTTCCTGGAGCGGGCCGACCGAACGGCGGGCCAGCAACGGGTCGAGGGCGAGCAGGCGAGGCTCGCGCGAATGGGTGATGTCAGGCATGGAAGCAGACTACTCAGAACTGCGAACGATTGTCATTTGCAATCTTCGGCAGGCCAGCTGCAGGAGCCTATACTGAAGCCATGGCGGAGACCGAGGTCCGCAAGATCATCCATGTCGACATGGACGCCTTCTACGCGTCCGTGGAGCAACGCGACGACCCGGCGCTGCGCGGCCAGCCGGTCGCGGTCGGCGGGCGGCAGCGCGGCGTCGTGATGGCCGCGAGTTACGAGGCGCGCAAATTCGGCGTGCGCTCGGCCATGCCGTCGGTCACGGCCAAGCGCCTGTGTCCGGAGCTGGTCTTCGTGAAGCCGCGCTTCGAGGTCTACAAGGAAGTGTCGCGCCAGATCCGCGAGATCTTCCTCGACTACACGCCCTTGGTGGAGCCGCTGTCGCTCGATGAGGCCTATCTCGATGTCACCACCAACCTCAAGGGCATGCCGCTGGCCTCCGAGATCGCCCGCGAGATTCGCGCGCGCATCCTGGAACGCACCGGCCTCACCGCCTCGGCCGGCATCTCCTACAACAAGTTTCTGGCCAAGCTCGCCTCCGACCATCGCAAGCCCGACGGCCAGACGGTGATCCCGCCCGAGAAAGGCCCGGCCTTCGTCGAAGGCTTGCCGGTCGGCCGCTTCCACGGTGTCGGCCCGAAGACGGCGGAGAAGATGAACCGGCTAGGCATCCACACCGGCGCCGATCTGAAGGCGCAGACGCTGGAATTCCTCGAACAGTATTTCGGCCGCTCCGGCACCTACTACCACGCCATCGCGCGCGGCCATGACGAACGCCGGGTCGTGCCCAACCGGCCGCGCAAGTCGGTCGGCTCGGAGACGACCTTCATGGAGGATCTCGACCGGCCGGCGGCGGTGGAGGAGGGCGTGGCTTCCGTGCTCGGGGATGTCTGGGCCTATTGCGAGCGCACCGGCATCCTCGGCCGCACCGTGACGGTGAAGATCAAATATGCCGACTTCCGGATCGTGACGCGCAGCCGCACGCTGGAGGAGAGCGTCGACAGCCGCGAGGCGCTGGAGCGCACCGCGCGCGAACTGGTCCGCACGATCTTCCCACTGGAAAAGAAAGTGCGGCTGCTCGGCGTTTCGCTCCATAACCTGCACCAGCGCGAGGAGCGGCAGGTGCCACCGCAGATGACGCTGGCTCTCTAGGATCTCTACGTTTCAAGTGCACCCGCACACCCTCATCCTGAGAGTCTGGCCGGAAATGAAAGTAGCTGAAACAACAGGTTACGCGCCCCCGATAACCTCACCCTGAGGAGGCCGCAGGCCGTCTCGAAGGGTGGGAACGCGCACCACGTCTGTTGCCCATCCTTCGAGACGGTCGCTGCGCGACCTCCTCAGGATGAGGGAAGTGATTGAATCCGTTCAATTCATTTCCGGTCAGCCTCTGAGGAGCGGCCGCAGGTCGCGTCTCGAAGGATGGGCGGCGGACGCTGCATGTAGCCCATGCTTCGAGACGGGCCTTCGGGCCTCCTCAGCATGAGGTCTATGTTGTGGCTTCGGCTTGAGCCGAAATCTCGCTGCGAAAAGTCTCTGGGAGGTACGACCATGAACATCTTCATGACCGGTGCGACCGGCTATATCGGCGGAACCATCGCGCGCCGCCTGCTCGATGATGGTCACACGCTGCGTGGCCTGGTGCGCGACGGGGAGAAGGCGAAGAAGCTCGCGGCTTTCGGCATCGAACCGGTGATCGGCGGTCTCGACGATGCGGCGATCCTCGCGGTCGAGGCCGGCCGTGCCGATGCGGTGATCAACACGGCCAACAGCGACCATCGCGGCGCCGTGGAGGCACTCCTCGACGGTCTGGCCGGCTCGAACAAACCGTTCATCCATACCAGCGGTTCCAGCATCGTCGCCGACGATGCCTACGGCGACGTCACCTCGGACAAAATCTACGACGAGGACACGCCGCTCGAGCCGGTGCCGGGCAAGAAGGCGCGGGTCGAGATCGACCGGACGATTCGGAACGCGAGCCAGCGTGGCGTGCGTTCGATCGTCGTGTGTCCCACCATGATCTACGGCAACGGCCTCGGCCTGGCGCGCGACAGCGCGCAGATCCCGGGCCTCGCGAAGCGGGCGAAAGCGTCCGGCGTGGTGCGCCATGTCGGCAAGGGGTTGAACGTCTGGTCGAATGTCCATGTCGAGGACGTGGCCGATATCTACAGCCTCGCGCTCGCGAAGGCGCCGGCTGGCGCCTTCTATTTCGCCGAGAACGGCGAGGCCTCGTATCGCGACATCTGCACTGCCATTGCGCGCCGCCTGAAGCTGGGCGCGCCGCAAGCCTGGCCGTTCGCGGAGGCGGCGAAGGAACTTGGCGAGAGCGGCGCTGCCTATACGTTCGGCTCCAACAGCCGCGTCAGGGGCAAGCGGACCCGCAGCGAACTCGGCTGGCAGCCGAAGCATTCCTCGGCAACGGCCTGGATCGAGGCGGAACTGCCTCTCTAAACCGTAACGTCGGCGATCATCCGCTTGAGCAGCGCCGCGTCGGGATAAATCCCGAAGCCGGCCTGCAGGTTGTCCGTCATGTGCTCGGGCTTGCTGGTACCGGGGATGACGCAGGTCACGGCCGGGTGGGCCAGCACGAACTTCAACAGGATCTGCGCCCAGCTCGTGGCGCCGATCTCGCCGGCCCAGTCGGGCAGCTTACGGCCGGAGAGCTTGCGTAAAAGGCCGCCGCCACCGAAGGGCTGGTTCACGATTACCGCGATGCCGCGTTCGGCCGCCAGCGGCAGCAGCCTGCGCTCCACGGCGCGATCGTCGAGCGCGTAGTTGATCTGGACGAAGTCCCACTTCTCCGACCGCATGACGCTTTCAAGCTCGTCGTGGGCGCTTTGCGTGTAGTGGGTGATGCCGAGATAGCGGATGCGGCCCTCGGCCTTCCAGGCGCGCAGGCTCGGAAGGTGCGCCCGCCAGTCGACGAGATTGTGGATCTGCATCAGGTCGATGCGGTCGGTCTTCAGCAGCCGCAAGGATGCCCGCATCTGCGCAAGGCCACTGTCGCGGCCGGTGGTCCAGACCTTGGTGGCGATGAAAGCCTTGTCGCGCGTGCCGGCGGCGGACAGCAGGTCTCCGACCACGGCCTCCGCCGAGCCGTACATCGGCGACGTATCGATCACCGAGCCGCCGGCGTCGAACAGCCGCCGCAGCACTTCTGCAAGCGGTGCGCGATCCTCGGGCTTGCCGCCGACGTCGAAGGTGCGCCACGTCCCCACGCCGACCATGGGCAACATCTCCCCCGAAGCAGGGATCCTGCGCTGATGCATGCGGGCTCCTGTCTGGGCGGCGCTGCCCTTGGCGGCCAGCAGGCCGGCACCGGCGAGGGCGATCAGTCGCGAGCGGGTGAGAGTGGGTGACATGCAGGAGTCATTGTTCAGCAATGATGACCGCAACGCCAGCATGGAAAGGTGCTGCCGCCATATTGATGCCCCACGCAAAGCGTTTGCTGTGACCGTTCGCAGTTCAGGCTCTCCTGTCATTGCCATCCCGTCATGCTGCCCCCATCTCAGCTTGGCCCATCAAGCATTGGGTCGCAGTTCGCTCAGCCTGAAGGAGACCGTGCCATGCCCGAACCCTTCGTCGTCGAAATCTGGGGAAAGCCCGCCGGTGTCGTCCTCAAGGAAGGCAATGCCTTCCGCTTCCATGCCTTCACGCGCCCGTTCTTCGAGCTCGAGGGGCATCAGTTCAGCACGCCGGGCCAGGCGCGCCTCGCCGCGGCCAGGCTCCAGCCGCCGCGCGAAAGCCTGCTTGCCAAGTAATGTCTTTCGCCTTGTCGGTCGCCTGAGGGGGCGTTAGTCCAATCAGGACCGACAAGGAGGAAATCAGTGATCAAGCGCAAGCAGCGTATCCCGTTGCGTGACCTCTCGACGATGAAGCCCGAGGATCGCGAGGCCATCGAGAAGAACGCCATGAACGGCCAGGTGTTCAACATCTTCAAGGTGCTGGCCAATCACCCCGCGCTGACCAAGCGCTGGACGCCGTTCGCCGGCCACATCCTCTCGAAGCAGACGCTGCCGTTCCGCGATCGCGAGCTTCTGATCCTACGCATCGGCTGGCTGAACCAGGCCGAATACGAATTCGCGCAGCACGAGCT
>JAKFVZ010000147.1 GCA_021732965.1 Reyranella sp. | reverse complement strand
CGCCGTCAACGACGTGAGCTTCGACGTCATGCGGGGCGAATGCCTGGGCCTCGTGGGCGAATCGGGCTGCGGCAAGACCACGCTCAGCAAGATGCTGATGCGCGGCATCTCGGCGGATGCGGGCCATGGCGGCCGGGTGATCTTCGACGACTGGGGTCGCAAGATCGACGTGATGAGTCTCGAGGGCGAGGAGCTGAATCGCTTCCGCACCAAGCTGCAGTTCATCTTCCAGGATCCGTTCGGCTCCCTCAATCCGCGCATGACGGTGTACGACATCCTGGTCGAGCCGCTGGTCATCCATAAGATCGGCGACGATGCCTATCGCCGCGAGATGGTCGCCGAGCTGATGGAAATGGTCGGCCTCGACCGCCGGCATCTCAGCCGCTACCCGCACTCCTTCTCCGGCGGCCAGCGCCAGCGCATCGGCATCGCCCGCGCGCTCGCGCTGCGCCCCGACATGTTGATCTGCGACGAGCCGGTCTCGGCGCTCGACGTCTCGATCCAGGCGCAGATCCTGAACCTGCTGAAGGACCTGCAGAAGCAGCTCGGCCTCACCTATCTGTTCATCAGCCACAATCTCGCGGTGGTCGACTACATCGCCGACCGCATCGCCGTGATGTGCGCCGGCCGTCTGGTCGAACTGGCGCCGGCCGGCGAGTTGTTCCGCAATCCCATGCATCCCTACACCAAGGCCCTGCTCTCGGCGGTGCCGATGCCGGATCCCGATTCCCGCCTCGATCTCGGCGCGCTGATGGAAGGCAAGGCGTCGGACCCGACGGTCTGGCCCGAGCCGTTCCGCGACGACGGCGTGACGCCGCTTTTCTGGACCGAGGCCGAGCCCGGCCACTATGTCCGCGTCTCGCGGCCGAACGGGCGAGAGGTGGTCTGAAATGCTACAGGAAACCAGCCTTGACCTCATGGGTCCTCTCCGCCGCGCAGCGGGGGAGAGGAAGGGACCCGTTGCGCAGCAACGGGTAGGTGAGGTGGCGTCTCAACGCCCCGTGCTCTCACTATCGAAGAATATGACCCACCTCACCCACCCCGCTGGCGCGGGTCCCCTCACTCTCCCCCCACCTATGACGCGGGCGGAGAGGGCGTTCGACGTGTCGACTGCCGGGGGAGGCGTCTGACATGCTGCAGTTCATTGTCCGGCGCGTTCTTCTGATGATCCCGACGCTGTTCGTGATCAGCGCGCTCGTCTATTTCATCATCGACCTGCCTCCGGGCGACTGCGTGACCTCGCAGATCGAGGAGCTGCTGGCGCGCGGCGATCCCGATGCCCACGCCCGGGCCGCCGAGTTGCGCGATCTGTACGGCCTCAATCATCCGCTCTGGCTGCGCTACTTCGAGTGGGTGGGTGGGATCTTCTACTGGGATTTCGGTCTTTCCTGCCAGGACACGGTGCCGGTCGCCGACCTGATCAGCGAAAGGATGATGCTCACCATCATCATGGAAACCTGCACGATCGCCTTTATCTGGATCGTGTCCTTCGTCATCGGCGTCTATGCCGCGACGCATCAGTACAAGTGGGGCGACTACGTCGCGTCGTTCATCGGCTTCATCGGCCTGTCGATTCCGAACTTCCTGCTGGCGCTGGTGCTGCTCTATGTCGGCAAGGTCTATTTCGGCCTGTCGATCGGCGGCCTGATGGATCCCGAGTACATCGACAAGCCGTTGAGCTGGGGCAAGGTCGTGTCGGTGTTGCAGCACCTCATCATCCCGGTCGTCGTGATCGGCATGTCGGGAACCGCCGGCATGATCCGCCGGCTCCGCGCCAACCTGCTCGACGAGCTGCAGAAGCAGTATGTCGTCACCGGCCGGGCCAAGGGCCTGCCGCCGATGAGGCTGCTGGTGAAGTATCCTCTCCGGCACGCGATCAATCCGTTCGTCGCCGACATCGGCGGCCTGCTGCCCGATGTCATCTCGGGCTCGGTCATCGTCTCGGTGGTTCTGTCGCTGCCGACCACGGGCCCGATGCTGCTGAGCGCGCTCAAGACACAGGACGTAAATCTCGCCGCCACCTTCCTGCTGTTCGTGGCCGTCCTCACCGTCATCGGCATGCTGATCTCGGACCTGGCGCTGGCCGCGCTCGATCCGCGCATCCGCTTCGGCAGTTCGGAAAAGTGAGGGTGCCATGACCGACACGACACCCACCGGCACCACACCCGATCCCCACCGCCGCGCGCCGCACTTCGTCTCGCAGGAGCCGTGGGATCCCTACGTCGCCGACAAGCTGACCGCCGAACAGGAACGCTACTACATGGCGGGCCAGTGGAAGCTCATGTGGTGGCGCTTCCGCCGCCACAAGCCGGCCGTCGTCTCGCTGGTCTTCCTGCTGCTGATGTATTTCTCGACTCTCATCAGCGAGTTCATCGCGCCCTACGACCTGCACACGAGGCACTCGCGCTACATCTTCGCGGCCCCGCAGTCGGTGCATCTCTTCCACGAGGGCTCGTTCCTCGGGCCGTTCGTCTATGGCCTCAAGATGGAACGCGACCCGGCGACGCTGCAGCGCATCTATTCTCCCGACAAGACCAAGCCGCAGCCGCTGCGCTTCTTCTGCCTGGGCGAAAGCTACGAGTTCTGGGGTCTGATCGAGGGAAGATTCCACTTCATCTGTCCCCCGGAGGGCGGGACCTTCTTCCTGCTCGGTACCGACCGATTGGGGCGCGACATGTTCAGTCGCATCGTCTATGCCGCGCGAATATCCCTCACCATCGGCATCATCGGCATCGCGCTGTCGTTCGCGCTCGCCTTGGTGCTGGGTGGGCTCGCGGGCTATTACGGCGGCTGGATCGACAGCGTCGTCCAGCGGCTGACCGAGATCATCAAGAGCTTCCCGCATCTGCCCTTGTGGCTCGCATTGTACGCCGCGCTCCCCGTCACCTGGTCGCCACTGCTGGTCTATTTCGGCATCACCATCATCCTGGCGCTGCTCGACTGGCCGGGCCTCGGCCGCGCCGTCCGCTCCAAGCTCCTGTCGCTGCGCGAGGAGGATTATGCGGCGGCCGCCCAGATGATGGGCGCCAAACCCGCCCGCATCATCGGTCGTCACCTGCTGCCGGGCTTCATGAGCCACCTGATCGCCTCGGCCACGCTGTCGATCCCGTCGATGATCCTCGCCGAAACGGCGCTGTCGTTCCTGGGCCTCGGGCTGCGGCCGCCGATCACCTCGTGGGGCGTGCTGCTGAACGAGGCGACGGATATCAACGTCGTCGCCGTAAACTGGTGGCTGATGCTGCCGGTGGTGCCGGTGATCCTCGTGATCCTGGCCTACCAGTTCATGGGTGACGGTATGCGCGACGCTGCAGATCCCTACGCGTAAGCGCGAAGCGCTTACGCGTGGCGGGCGGCAGGGCCTTCTGAGGCCCGGGAGCCCGCACAGTTCAGAACGGATGAGGGTGCTGCAACGCACCCTCAAGCCTCTGAAATTCTTATCTATTCTGCACGGTGCAGGCTTTCGGGCCTTCGTCGCTGCGCTCCTGCAGACCCTGTCGCCTGCCGGCCTCGCCCTGCCGCGCAGGGCGAGGCCTAAATACCCCGATTTTGCCCTAATTGGGCCTAGCGACAGCCACCCGGGACTTCCATCTAGGTTGGGTATCTCCCCCGAACGTGGTCCCCCCAAAGCCACGTTCTAGCCTCCTCGGAGGCGCTCAGGCCGTCATCTCACTCTCCCCCGAGATGACGGCCTTTTTCTTTGCCTGCTTCCGGCATGCTAGGACGGCGCCCCATGGCGCCTCCGCTTCTCGAAGTGACCGGCCTGTCGTGCCGCCGCGGCGGCCGGCTGGTATTCGACCGTCTATCCTTCGCCCTGGGTGAAGGCGAGCTTCTGGCGCTGACCGGGCGCAACGGCAGCGGCAAGACCAGCCTGCTGCGCGCATTGGCCGGCCTGACGCCGCCCCATGCCGGCACGATCGCCTGGCAGGGCGCCGACATCAGCCTCGACCCCGAGACCTGGCGCGGTCGGCTGGCCTGGCTCGGCCATCTCGAGGGGCTGAAGGGCGACCTCACGGTGATGGAGAACCTCGTCTTCGCCGAACGGCTGCGGGGCGGAGAGGCGGGGGATCGGCTGGAATGGGCCCTCGTCGCGTTCGACCTGATCGGGCTTTCCGCACGGGAGGTGCGGACCCTGTCGGCCGGCCAGCGCCGTCGCACCGCGCTGGCCCGCATCGTCCTGTCGCAGGCGCCGCTCTGGCTGCTCGACGAGCCGCTGAACGCGCTCGACGTGTCGGCACAGGCCGCTTTCCGCACGGCGCTCCAGAGGCATCTCGCAGCCGGCGGTCTCGCCATCGCGGCGACGCATGCGGAATTGGGCATCGAGGGCGCGCAGCGGCTCGACCTGCGCGGCGGGACCTCCGCCGAGGGGCTGGCATGAGCGGCTTCATCGCCCTGCTGCGGCGAGACCTGCATCTCGTCTGGCGGCGGCCCGGCGATGTCGGCGTCGTGCTGGCCTTCTTCGTCGTGGCGACGGTGCTGTTTCCGCTGGGCATCGGTCCCGAGACCA
>JAKFVZ010000146.1 GCA_021732965.1 Reyranella sp. | reverse complement strand
GGCTATCGTCCGAAAGTCAACTTCGTTAGCGGTCAGTTCGCCCTCAACCCGAACAACGTCGGTCCGACCACCAACACCGCCGGCATCTGCGGCTACGGCAATGCCACCTCGTCTCCCAACTGCTCCACGGCGGACTACTCTTATCAGGACGTGTTCGATGTCGGCGCCAACTACCTGAACAAGTTCGGTGACGTCACGGTGGCGTTGTACGGCGCGTTCATGTATGGCTCCTTCGTCCCCGGTAACCAGCCGCTTGCGGCGGCGGCCAACCAGGCGTCGGGCTCGAACCTGACCGCGTGGAAGCAGTGGGTCGTCGGCGCGCAGCTTGGCTTCAAGGGCTTTACCTTGGGCGGCGCCGTCGGCTACGATAACAACGGCCTGGGCGCCAACTACTACACCCGCGTCGACAACGATACTCGCTTCTACACTGCGGGCGTGATGTACGAGACCGGTCCGTGGCAGATGTCGGTCAACTGGGTCGGTTCGTACAACAACAACGGTAACGGTTCGGCCGTCGTCCAAGGCATCACCGTCGGCACGAGTGGTGCCACGGGTGTCGCCCCCACAGGCGTGCCCGGCGTGAACAGCAACGCCTTTGCTGGTCCGAACACTCCGGGCTCTCTCCGGTTTGGGCAGGAGTCGGTCAACAAGTGGGAAGTCGGCGTGAACTACGCGCTCGGGCCGGGCGTCAAGCTCACGGGCGGTGGCCTCTTTTACAACGCTTCGGGCCCGAGCAACGCGGTCTCGGGCAACAGCTGGGGTCTGCTGATGGGTATGGACCTGCGCTTCTAGTCGCAGGACAAACCAGAAAATGGAAAGAGCGGGCGAAAGCCCGCTCTTTTCTTTTGGGGAAACGCCACCCGCTACCGGATCCGGCGCCCCACGAGGTTGACGAACAGGCTGGGCATGTAGGTCCGCGACACCGGCAGCCGCTCGGTCGCCTGACGCGCCAGCACCGCGCGGTTGTCCTCATGGTCGAGGACGAGCTGAAACAGGCCCTGTTCGACCGCGCCGGCACGGGGGTCGAGTTCCGGCCTGCCGTCCCGTTCGACGCGATAGGCGACATCCAGGCCGACATCGCCACCGCTGTAGAACGACGAGGCGATCTCGAGTTGCCGAAACAGAAGCATCAGGCCGCGGGCCGAGAAGCGCCAGTAGTCGTCGGGGGTGGCATGAAACGCCTGCGACCAGGCAGCCGCCACATAGGCAAGGCCGCCGGGCCGTAGCGACCTTTCGATGTTGCGCGCGGCACGCGCCGGATGGCGTGTGTGTTCGAGCACATGGCAGCACAGGACGAGATCGAACGGCTCCTCGCCCAGTCTGGCCCTGAGTGTCCTCGGATCGCTGCAGATGTCGGCGACGCAGTCGACATTGGACCCCTCTGCCAGATCGAGCCCGACGAACTGCGCCTTGGTGCCGAAACGCCTGGTGACGAGGCTTCGCCAGTTGCGCACGTTGCGCTCGGAGACGAGCGTCCGGGATCCCACCTGCAACACCCGCGGCGCGCGCCTGCCCGCCGCCTGCGCCACCCGGTCGAGCAACAGTTCGATCTCGCGCGTAACGCTCGTGCCGACAACGCGTAACTCTCCGGGGCGCATCTCGCCGGGAGTGTCGTTGCCGGCCGGCATCAGTCCCGTACCACCAGGATGTGCATGCGCCGGGGTCCATGGGCGCCCAGCTCCATTGCCTGCTCGATATCGCCGGTTCGCGACGGGCCGGTGATCGTGTTGACGGTGCGCGGCATCAGGTTCTTGCCATAGCGCTCGCGCAGCCTGCCCCACACGTCTTCGTAGCCGGCGACGACATCGGACTCGCGCAGCACCACGACGTGCGTGTCGGGCAGCAGGTTCAGCGACACGGGATGATCGGGGCCGGAAGCCATCACCACGGTGCCGGTCTCCGCGATGCCGGCAAAGGCCCCGGTGACCGAGACCTGGTCGCTGCCTTCACCGCGACCGCGGCGGATCGACAGCATCTTCTGGCTCGCCCAGTCATAACCTTCCAGCAGGGGAGAGGGCGCCATCGCGACATTGGCCGGCAAGTTGTTGCGCGCGAGATAGGCCGTCACTTCGCCCGGCACGTCGTCCGCACCGACGCGTGCGACGGTTGCGTTGAGGGTCTCGGCCCACTGGCAGAACAGGGCGACCTTCTCGGGTTGCGGCAGCTGCGCGCGTGCAACCGAAGGGCCGCGAGGGGGCGAGGCGAGGCGCGCTTCGACCGCGCTCCGGGCCTCGCCGGCCAACTCGCCGCGGCGCAGAGAGCGCCGGATTCCGCCCAGGATCTGCGTTCGCGCGTCGCTCATGTCTTCCTCCGCGCAGCCCAACGGGCATGGAACGTGCCACCGGCCTGCGGTGCGGGAAAGTCCCGGAAGCGGGTCCAGCCGCCCGCCAGCGGCAGGGTGCCGTACCGGCCGTCGGCGCGGCCGAACAGCGCCAGCACACGGTTGGCGATACCGGTCAGACGGCGATAGAGCGCGGGCCGTCGCGCGAGGAAACTCCACACCGCCAACCCCTGGCGCACGGCCTTCGGCGTCAGGTGCTTCTCGAACTCGCGCTCGCGCCAGTGCCGCATCAGCTTCGGCAGCGGGATGCGCACCGGGCACACGCTCTCGCAGCGGCCGCAGAAGGTCGAGGCGTTGGGCAGGTTGCTGGCTTCCTCGACGCCCACGAGCTGAGGCGTCAGCACGGCGCCCATCGGGCCGGGATAGACCCAGCCATAGGCATGGCCGCCGACGGCGCCATAGACCGGGCAATGGTTCATGCAGGCGCCGCAACGGATGCAGCGCAGGATCTCCTGCATCTCGGTGCCGAGCACCGACGAGCGGCCGTTGTCGAGCAGCACGACGTGATACTGCTCGGGACCGTCGAGATCTTCGCGCTTCTTGGGACCTGTATTGAGCGTCGTATAGGCCGAGGATTCCTGGCCCGTCGCCGAGCGTGCCAGCACGCGCAGCAGCACCGCGGCGTCCTCGAGCGTGGGGATCACCTTCTCGATGCTGGCCAGCACGATGTGCATCTTCGGCAGCGTATTGGAGAGGTCGGCATTGCCTTCGTTGGTCACCAGCATCGACGAGCCGGTCTCGGCCACCAGGAAGTTGGCACCGGTCAGGCCGACATCGGCATCGAGGAACTTCTGGCGCAGGACGTAGCGCGCCTCTGCGACGAGATCGTTACGTTCCGTCAGGCGCTTGTCGAAGCCGAGCTTGGCGTGATGCTCAAGGAACGTGTCGGCGACCTGGTCCTTGGTGAGGTGGACGGCCGGCGCGATGATGTGGCTCGGCGGCTCGTTGCGCAGCTGGATGATGTACTCGCCGAGATCGGTCTCGATCGGCGCGATGCCCAGCGCCTCGAGATGCTCGTTGAGCGCGATCTCTTCCGCCACCATCGATTTCGACTTGGCGACGGTCCGGGCGTTCACGCTCTTGCAAAGATCGGAGATGATCTGTAGCGCATCGGCCGCGGTCGGCGCCCAGTGCACCTTGCCGCCGAGCGCGATCACCTTGCGCTCGAACTCCTCGAGATAGAAATCGAGATGCGCCAGCGTGTGGTTCTTGATGTCGCGCGCCCGATCGCGCAGCGCCTCGAACTCGGGCAGCCTCTCGGCCGCCTGGCGCCGTCGCTCGGAGAAGCCGACCTTCAGCTTCGCCAGCGAATCCTGCAGGTTGGGATCGGCCAGCGCGTGACCGACATTCGACTTGAAGGCGTGTGCGGTGGATTGCATCAGCCGCGCTCCGGCTCGCCGATGGCGGGCAGGTCGCCCATGCCGGCCAGCACCTCGGCGACGTGGCGCACCTGCACGGCGCTGCCCTCGCGCTGCAGCTTGCCCGCCATGTTCATCAGGCAACCAAGATCGCCGGCCAGCAAGGTGCCGGCGCCGGTGGCGGCGATGTCAGCGGTCTTCTCGCCGACCATGGCATTCGAAATCTCGGGATACTTCACGCAGAAGGTGCCGCCGAAGCCGCAGCAGACTTCCGGTGTCTTCATCTCGCTGAGCTTCAGCCCCTGCACCGAGCCGAGCAGTCCGCGCGGCTGCTCCTTCACGCCGAGTTCGCGCAGCCCCGAGCAGGAATCGTGATAGGTCACGGCACCATCGTAACGTGCGGCGACCTTCCTGACGCCCAGCACGTCGACCAGGAACGACATGAGCTCGAAGCTGCGGGCCGCTAGATCCTCGGCGCGTGCCTTCAGCGCGGGGTCGTCGTCGAACAGGCCGGGATAATGATGCGACAGCATCCCGCCGCAGGAGCCCGACGGCGCCACGACGGCATCGTAGCCTTCGAAGGCATCGATCACCTGCAGGGCAATGGCGCGCGTCGTCGCGCGGTCGCCGGAGTTGTAGGCCGGCTGGCCACAGCAGACCTGGAGCGGCGGCACCTCGACGGTACAACCCGCTTCTTCCAGGAGCTTCACGGCGGCAAAGCCCACGGACGGCCGGAACAGGTCGACGAGGCAGGTGACGAAGAGCGCGACGCGGCGCGGGCGGGCGGAGGTGGCTGGCGATCTGGA
>JAKFVZ010000506.1 GCA_021732965.1 Reyranella sp. | reverse complement strand
ACCCCGACGCGCTGCACGGTCGGCTTCGAGGCGATCGACGACGAAAAGAAGAAGGACGGTACGGTCTCGCTGCTGGCGACTTTCGTCGTCGAGGACGGCGCGGTCGGCGCCCGCCAAACCTAGGTCTTTCGACGAGCCGGATGCGAGCCGAGTTTTCGCGCCGTCCAGAGTGCCGCGACAGCTGCGAGGAGAAGCAGCAAGTCCATGCCGGCAACGGGCCAGAGAGGACGTTGCGCGAGGGCACGCCACAGGTGATCCCCGGTCGTCGCCCAATTGAGCAGGACGGCCGTTACCGCCAGCGCCGCTATCGCGAAGCACTGCTCGCGCCAGGCCGAGCGGGGACGCGCCCAGGCATGGGCGAACGCCACCAGCCAGGTGGCGTAGAAGGCAGCCATTTCGAGTTCCTGGCGCGGGAGGCCCCACGCCGACGCCCCTGGCGACAAAAGCCTGTTGGCGACGAAGAACGCCAGCGTCGCGCACAGGATTCCGCTGACGGAACCGACGGTCAGGCCTTCGACGATGCGTACGCCCGGCCAGCCGAGTTGGGCGTGGCGCTTGCGACGCGATTCCAGCCAGAAGAGGAAGCCGGTCGCAATCAGCGCACAGCCCAGCAGGCCCAGCACGAAATAGATCCAGCGCAGGCTCCAGTGGTCGAACTGGATGAAATGGAAGCCGCTGATGAAACGATGCACCTTCATCACCGGCGTAGCCGAATGGCTCGACAGCACCGCGCCGGTGGCGGAATCGAAGTAGAAGGCGTCGACCGGCATGGTCACGCGATCGTCGACGAACGAGCGGCGCACCTCGACATACGCGTTGGCGTCACCCGGATGGAACACGCGCAGGAGCTGCGGCGGCCCGCCGCCCCAGGCGCGCGTGGCCTCGGCGACCATGGCATCGAGCGACTGCATCGGCGGCGCCGGCTGGCCGAGCTTCGGTCGCGCATGGATGCCGTAGGTCTCCTGCACGAAGGCCGCCCGGTCGCCGCGATAGGGCGTCTCCCAGACGCCGGGGAAATAGAGCGTGAAGAAGATCGCCAGGCCCGAGAAGGTGATCGCGAAATGAAAGGGCAGGCCCAGCACGCCGGTGACGTTGTGCAGATCGAGGATCAGCCGGCGCGGCCTGGTGCGGGCGCGAAATGTGAAGAAGTCGGTGAAGATCTTGCGATGGATGATCACGCCCGACACGCAGAGCGCCAGCATCGCCATGCCCGCGAGGCCCACGATCCAGAGGCCGAGCGACCAGGCCTTGATGTGCAGATTGTAATGGAAGGGATAGAGGAAGCCGGAGGCGCCCAGCGTCCCCGCATCCGGCAGCAGGGTCGCCGTCGCGGGATCGGCATGACGGTAAGTCATCGCCCCATGGGCGCCGCGATAGCCCACGCGCGCGGCGGGCTCCCGGTCGCCCGGAAAGAGGACGAGCCATTGCGGCGACGCGCCGGTCACGGGCTGCAGGTTCCGCGCGAGCAGGTCGACCGACTGCAGGCTGGCCGGCGCCAGCCGCGTGGCCGGCATCATCCAGCGATCGATCTCCCGGTCGAACACCGAAAGCGTGCCCATCCAGAACACCGCGAACAGCACCGTGCCAAGGCAAAGCCCCGCCCACGTGTGCAGCCACTGCATGGAGTCGCGAAACGTCTTCTCCATGTCGGCGGTGGTCCGGCTAGAAGTCGGCGGTCAGCGAGAGCCGGAAGGTGCGCGGCGCACCGAGGAACATGAAGGTCGCGGTCTGATTGCTGCCGGCCCAGTAGTTGGCGTCGAGCACGTTGTCGACGTCGAAGCGGGCCATCAGCATCTTCCCCTTGGCGCCGGGATTCTCGAACGCATAGCGGGCGCCGAGGTCGAAGCGGGTCCATTGCGGCATCACGCGTTGCGGCCCCGTCGCGTCGATATATTGTTGGCCGGTGTAGATTGCGCGGCCCGCCAGGGTGAGTCCCCGCACGAAGGGCAGGTCGACCTCGCCGCCCAGATTCATCGTGAACTGTGGCGTGAACGGCGCGATCAAGCCGTTGTTGAGGCCGCCCGCCGTCTGGGCCAGCCTCGGATTGAGGAACATGGCGCCGCCAAGGAGACGGTATCCCTTGGCGATTTCGCCGAAGAAGTTCAGCTCCAGGCCCTGGTTCACCTGCAGTCCGTCGACGTTCTGGGTGTTGGTCGTCGTGTTCGTGATGACGCTGGGCTGCGTGATCTGGAACAGCGACGCGGTCGTCGTGAACTTGCCCCAGTCCACCTTGACGCCGACCTCGAGCTGGTTGGACACGAAGGGCGGCAGGATCGTGCCGGCATTGGCAAAGGGCGCCTGCACCACGGTGCCTTGCTGCAGTCCCTGGATGTAGTTGCCGTAGAGCGAGACGTTCTCCAGCGGCTTTACGATCAGCGCCACGGCGGGGCTGACGACGGTCTGGTCGTAGCTGGTGGTGAGCGCGCCGGTGACGGCATTGAAGTTGGCGGACTGCACGTTCTGGGCGCGCAGGCCGGCCGTGAGCTGGACCCGGTTGTTCAGCGACGAGATCGTGTCGGCGATGCCCAGGCTGTTGAAGCCGGAAGTGGAGGTCTTGTTGGCCGCCGGGGTCGGGACGTTCGGCCGGGCGATCAGCGTCGGGTTGTAGATATTGGTCGCGAAGCCGACGGGCTGCGAGACGTTGACCTGCCCGTTCGACGATTGCAGCGTCGAGGCGGTAAGGGCGAGTTCGTGATTGACCGACTCCGTGTTGAAAAGGGCGCGCACGCCGCCTTGGGCCGTCAGCGTCGTCGTGTACTGGCTGAGGTTGAAGACCCCCAGTGCCGTGGCCGCACCGTTGAAGTTGGTGATCGTCGTGGCCGGCGAGTAGAGGCCGCCCAGCCGGAAATCATGCGCGCCGGCCGACGCGTAGAGCGTGACGTTCTCGGTGATGTCCATCTCCAGCCGGACGACGCCGAAAGCATCCTTGCGCTCCTGGTAGCCCCAGGGCTGCGCGGTGGGATTGCTGCGCACGTTGGGCGCGTATGGGAGCTGGACGCCCGCCGCGAGCGAGAGGTACGGCGTGACGCCGGAGATATACTGATTCTGGAATCCAATGTCGGCGGACAGCCGCAGGCGCTCGCCGCGGAAATCGAGTCCGAGCAACGCAAGCGCGCGCTGATCGGCATTGTATTGCAGGTCGGTCTGACCGGCCCTGAACACGCCGTTGAAGCGCACGCCGACCTGCTTGTCCTCGCCGTAGCGGCGGCCGAAATCGACATGCCCGCCGAACTGGCTCCCCGAGATGTAGCTCGCCGTCGCCTGCGTCAGGTCCTCGTCGGGCGCGCGCTTTGGAACGACGTTGACGTTGCCGCCGATCGACCCGAAGGGCGGGACGCCGTTCAGCAGTGCGGTCGGTCCCTTCAGCACCTCGATGCGCTCGGCCATCTCCGCCATCACCGACGACGACGGCAGCATGCCGTAGAGGCCACCAAAGGAGAAATCACCGTTGTCGACCTGGAAGCCGCGGATCTTGACGGCATCGGAGCCGGGGCTGGTTTCGCCGCGCGTGACGCGCACCGAAGGATCGTCGACCAGCACGTCGCGGACCGTCTTGGCCTGCTGGTCCTGCGCCTTCCTCGCCGTGTAGTTGGTCTGGTTGAATGGCGTGTCCATTACCGCACGATTGCCGAGCAGGCCGAGCTGGCCGCCGGTCGCGACCTGCCCGCCGGCATAGGGCGGCGGCGCATTGTCGATCATCGCCTGCGGCGGCACGATGAACGCGCCCTGGACCTGGATGGGATCGAGTTGCAGCGCGCCGCTCGCATCCGGCGCGCCGGTGATCGTCACCGACGTGGGCGACGTGAAACGGTAGGAGATGCCCGTGCCCGACAGCATCAGCCGCAGCGCCTGCTCCGCCGTCATGGCGCCGGCGACCGGCGTGCTGGTCTTGCCGGCAACGACGGACGCCGTCACCGCAAACTGCAGCCCCGCCTGCTGGCCGAGCGTGGTCAGCGCCTGGGCAAGCGGCTGCGCGGGAATGTCGAAGGTTGCGGCGGGGGCCGCCTGGGCCTGCTCCGGCGAAGTCTGGGCCCGGGCCGGCACATCGAAAGCCGCGAACGAACCTGCGGCGACAACGGCAGCCACGATTGCGTTCGCACGACGCGGCGTCGATCGTTTGGAAAACACGGACCTCTCCCCAAAACGTCCGTTGCCGGCGGGTCACGGAACAAGACTCGCGCGAGCCGGAATCGCTCACGCCCTCCAAACCATGACTGGACGGGCATTGCCGATTTGAAGGGTGTGCCGAAAAAAAGACCGAGGTGGATCAGCGCCGCGAGACGACCAGCAGGTACGGCGTCACTTCCGTGACGGTCGCGTTCTGCGACCGCGCCAGCGTTCGCAGTGCCTCGACCGGCTGCGAGAGGTCGAAAACGCCGGTTATCGCCTGCCGGTTCAGCGCGCCGTCGCGCACGAAGACCATACCCGGCATATGGCGGCCGAACGTCTCGACGATATCGCCGAACGAGGTGTCGACGACGACGAGCCGCCGCTGTCTCCACGACGCCACCTGCT
>JAKFVZ010000699.1 GCA_021732965.1 Reyranella sp. | reverse complement strand
CCCGCGCTGGCTGAGCGATTCCTGGTCGCGCGGCGGCTATTCCTATCCCGGCGTCGGCAGCGATCCCGACGACTGCACCGCGCATGCACGGCCGCTCGGCAACCGGGTGTTCTTCGCGGGCGAGGCGACCGAGCCCGTCGAATACGGCACCGTCCACGCGGCCCTCTGGTCGGCCGAGCAGGCGGCGGATACGATCTTCCGTCTCGCCACCGGCACGGACGCTTCACGCACCGCGCGGCCGTGGGCCGGCGCCCGTACTGGCGCGGGCCGGCACAATGCGGGATAAATCCGCATGACCCTCGCCAATGTCCTTTTCGTCCTCGTGCTGCTGTCGGCGTTCGCCACGCTCGGCATCTTGTTCGCCGGCCTGATCAACATGAGCCGGAACCAGGACGGCAACATCGAAGGCAGCCGCCGCAGCAACAAGTTCATGTGGTGGCGCGTGCGCCTGCAGCTTCTCACGGTGGTGCTGATCCTGCTCTGGTACTTCGCGAGCAGGAGCTGAGACTATGGCCGTCACCCTCAACCGCATCTACACGCGCGGCGGCGACGCCGGGCAGACGTCGCTCGGCCGTGGCGAGCGTGTCCCGAAGCACGACATCCGTGTCGAAGCCTATGGCACGACCGACGAGGCCAACTCCGTGATCGGTCTCGCGCGCAACGCGATTGCGCGCGCTGGCAGCAGCGATCCGCGTCTTGCCGAAGCCGATGCGATGCTCGGCCGGATCCAGAACGACCTGTTCGATCTCGGCGCCGATCTGTGCACGCCCGAGGGCAAGACGAAGCGCGACGAGCCGGCGCTGCGCATGGTGGCGTCGCAGGTCGAGCGTCTCGAACACGAGATCGACGCGATGAATGCCGAGTTGCAACCGCTGAAGTCGTTCATCCTGCCGGGCGGCAGCGAGGCCGCATCCTGGTTGCATCTGGCGCGCACCGTTTCGCGCCGCGCCGAGCGCTGCATGACCCATCTCGCGACGGAGCAGACGATCAATCCGGAGGCGATCAAATACGTCAATCGGCTGTCCGATCACCTGTTCGTCCTGGCCCGCCGGCTCAACGACAATGGCGCGGCAGATGTGCTCTGGGTGCCCGGCGGTTCGCGCTAATCAGCCCAAGTTGTTGAAAGATAGAGGAAAAATCTTTCACCCTGCGATTTTGTGCAGTGCGCCATAGCCTTGACATGATCGGCTCAACACCCCTACACGAAATCCCCTTCGCCGGACGGGTCAGTCCGGCCGCAACTCACCGATAGGCGCAACGCGATGAAAGTGCTGGTCGCGGTCAAGCGGGTCATCGACTACAACGTCAAGATCCGCGTCAAGGCCGACAACACGGGTGTCGAGACGGCTAACGTCAAGATGTCCATGAACCCCTTCGATGAAATCGCCGTGGAAGAGGCGATTCGCATGAAAGAGAAGGGCGCTGCGACCGAAGTCATCGCTTTCTCTGCCGGCCCGGCCCAGTGCCAGGAGACGATCCGCACCGCGCTCGCCATGGGCGCCGACCGCGGCGTCCTCGTGCAGACCGATGCCGAACTGCAGCCTCTGGCCGTCGCCAAGCTGCTGAAGGCGGTGGTCGACAAGGAGCAGCCCGGCCTGGTGATCGTCGGCAAGCAGGCGATCGACGACGACTCGAACGCCACCGGCCAGATGCTGGCCGCGCTGCTCGGCTGGTCGGTCGGCACCTTCGCCAACAAGCTCAACGTCGCCGACGGTTCGGTCGAGGTTAAGCGCGAGGTCGACGGCGGTCTCGAGAACATCAAGATCAAGATGCCGGCGGTGATCACCACCGACCTGCGCCTGAACGAGCCGCGCTACGCTTCGCTGCCGAACATCATGAAGGCCAAGAAGAAGCCGATCGAGACGCTGGCGCCGGACGCGCTGGGCGTCGACGTCGCGCCGCGCCTCAAGACCCTGAAGGTCGAGGAGCCGCCGAAGCGCAAGTCGGGCATCAAGGTGAAGACCGTCACGGAGCTGGTCGAGAAGCTGCGCAACGAAGCGGGAGTGATCTGACATGGCCGTCCTCGTCGTCGCCGCGCATGACGGCAAGACCGTCCGCGCCAATGTCGCCAACGCCGTAGCGGCCGCGGCCCAGATGGACCCCGAGGTCCATGTGCTGGTGGCCGGCAGCAACGCCGGCGAGGCCGCCACCTCGGCGGCCGCGATCCAGGGCGTGGCCAAGGTGCTGCAGGCCGAGGATGCGGCCTACGCCAACTGGCTGGCCGAGGATATCGCGCCGCTCGTCGTCAAGCTTGCGCCGGGCTACAGCCACGTCGTGATGGCGGCCGACTCGGTTGGCAAGAACGTCGCGCCGCGCGTCGCCGCGCTGCTCGACGTCGCGCAGGTGTCGGAGGCCATCCAGGTCGTCTCGCCGGACACCTTCGTTCGCCCGATCTATGCCGGCAACGCCATGGCGACCGTGCAGAGCAGCGACAAGATCAAGATCGTCACCGTCCGTCCGACCAATTTCAAGGCGGCGGCGGGTGGCGGTTCGGCCGCGATCGAGCAGGTCGCCGGCACGGGCACCGCGGGCCTTTCGTCCTTCGTCGGCGCCGAGCTCTCCAAGAGCGAGCGTCCCGAACTGACCAGCGCCAAGATCGTCGTCAGCGGCGGCCGTGGCCTGCAGAGCGGCGACAACTTCAAGATGCTCGAGACGCTGGCCGACAAGCTCGGCGCCGGTCTCGGCGCCAGCCGCGCCGCGGTCGATGCGGGTTACGTGCCGAACGACTACCAGGTCGGCCAGACCGGCAAAGTGGTCGCGCCCGACCTCTACATCGCCATCGGCATCTCCGGCGCGATCCAGCATCTCGCCGGCATGAAGGACAGCAAGACCATCGTGGCGATCAACAAGGACGAGGAAGCGCCGATCTTCCAGGTTGCCGATTACGGCATCGTGGGCGACCTGTTCCAGATCGTTCCCGAGCTGACTGCCGCAGTCGAGAAAAAGTAAGCAAACCCGAGGACACCCATCATGATCAAGCGCATCGGCGTCATCGGTGCCGGCCAGATGGGCAGCGGCATCGCCCATGTCTGCGCGTTGAAGGGCTACGACATCCGTCTCGTGGATGTCGACCAGCCGCATCTCGACAAGGGTATCGACGCCATCGGGCGGAACATGGACCGGCAGATCGGCCGTGGCATGATCCGTCCCGAGGACAAGGACTCGGCGCTGGGACGCATTTCGACCGCGACCGATTACAAGCCGCTCGCCGATTGCGACCTGATCGTCGAGGCTGCGACCGAGAACGAAGCGGTGAAGCGCGAGATCTTCAAGAAGGTCTGCGAGGGCCTGCCGGCTAACGTCCTGCTGGCGACCAATACCTCGTCGATCTCGGTGACGAGGCTCGCGGCGGTGACCGACCGCCCCGGCAAGTTCATGGGCATGCACTTCATGAACCCGGTCCCATTGATGGGCCTGGTCGAGCTGATCCGCGGCATTGCGACGGAAGAAGAGACCTTCCGCACGGTGCGCGAGGTCGTGGTCAGGCTCGACAAGAAGCCGGTCAATGCCGAGGACTTCCCGGCCTTCATCGTGAACCGCATCCTGCTGCCGATGATCAACGAGGCGGTCTATGCGCTGTACGAGGGCGTCGGCAACGTCGAGGCGATCGACACCGGCATGAAGCTGGGCGCCAACCATCCGATGGGCCCGCTCGAGCTGGCCGACTTCATCGGTCTCGATACCTGTCTGTCGGTGATGCAGGTGCTGCACGAGGGCCTGGCCGATTCGAAGTATCGTCCGTGTCCGCTGCTCGTGAAGTATGTCGAGGCCGGCTGGGTCGGTCGCAAGGTCAAGCGCGGCTTCTACGACTATTCCGGCGAACGCCCGGTTCCGACGCGCTAGAGAGGCGGACGGCGGGATGCGTATCGCCGTCCTGCAGTTCGCCCATGAGACGGTGACGTTCCTTCCGAACGACACCACGCTTGCGGATTTCACCTATCCCGGCTCTCCCGCCAGCGGCGAAGCGCTGCTGGCGCACGATCCCAAGTCCTACATGGGCGGGTTCGTGAAGGTGGCGCGCGAGTATGACGGTGTCGAGCTGGTCGGCATCGAATCGCCGCTCTGGCCGAAGACCGGCACCGGCTCGGGCTGGATCACCGAAGAAGCCTACGAGACTTTCCTCGGCCGCATGATCGCCGGCCTGAAGGAGCAGGGGCCGTTCGACGGCGTCTATCTCAGCCTGCACGGCGCGATGGGCGTGCGCGGCGTGGCGCGGCCCGAGGCCGACATCGCGCGGCGGGTCCGCGAGATCGTCGGCCGCAAGGCCTTCGTCGTGGGCACCTTCGACCCGCACGGGAACGAGGATGCGGAGTTCCTGGCCCAGGCCGACATGGCCTTCACGGTGAAGTATTTCCCGCACTACGACAGCCACCTGCAGGGCGAACGCGCGGCGCGCATGCTGGTGCGCGCGATCCGGGGCGACTACCGGCCCGAGACCGTCACGGTGAAGGTGCCGATCATCACGCCGACCGTGCTGCAGTGGACAGGCGCCTCGCCGTGGATGGACCTGGTGCAGCGC
>JAKFVZ010000502.1 GCA_021732965.1 Reyranella sp. | reverse complement strand
CCAGCGTCGGCCTGATGCCCATCGCCGCCATGTCGGCGGTGACGAAGATCCCGGCGGCCGTGCTTCAGAAGCTCTCGAATACGATGCCGTCGCTGGAGTTCGGCGCCGCGCCCTTCGCCCTGCTGGGCGGGGTCCAGGATGTCTGGTCGGCCAAGGACGACGTGCAGGCCAAGCTTGCCCAGGCGATCACGACGGCGACCTCCGAGGACAATCGCGCCGAACTCGGAAAGAAGCGCGGCGGCCGCAAGCTCGCCCTCGACATCCGAAAGAAGGTCCTCGCCGAATCGGCGCGATGACCGGTCTCCGGCGCCACACGCTGGTCTGGCTATCGCAGGTCCCCGATACGGAAACCCCGGACGACAGCGTGCGGGCTGCGGCCTGGCACCGGGCGGAACGCCCCTTCGTCGTGACGCGGCGGCGCAACGACGGCGCTCCCGTCGGACTGGGATTCTGCACCACGGAGGCGGCTCACCCCGAACTGAGGCCTCGCCGCGTCGCCGCCTGGACGGATGCGGACAGAATCGTCCGGCAGGCGCGCCCACCTGTCCTCGCCGAAGTCGCGCGCTGTCCCGCGGCTCAGGCGCGGGCGGATTCTTTCGATCGGCTAGGCGCGGCCGCGACGAATGCCGGCCTCGACATCCGCGTCTACGGGAGCTGGATGTGGCAGGCCCTGACCGGCGAGCGCCACGTGCACGAGGCATCCGACCTCGACGTGGTGATCGACGTCGCCGGCCACGATGAAGCCCATCGCGTGGCCAGCCTGCTCGCTGGCGAGGAGCGGCACCTCGCCTTCCGGATCGACGGCGAACTCTCCTTCAAGGGACTCGGAGAGGTTCAGTGGCGGGAGATCCTGCAGGACAAGGACGAGGTGCTGCTGAAGTCGATAGATACGCTGCAACTCGTCCCTCGCAATCGCCTGTCGCGATGAACCCGCAGGATCACGCTCTGGCGCGCGCCGCCGTGACGGCGATGCACGACGAGTTGACGGCCTATCCCAAGCCGGGGCTCGTCAGTCCCGTCGATTCCGGCGCCCATCGCGACATGGACTTTGCCCTGATGTGCCGGTCGGCGGACTCACTGCTGGAGCCTTTCGCCGCCCTGTCCGCTGCCGGACGCACGGGCCGGCCTTTCGAGCAGGTGCTCATGCCCCTCGGCATCGAGGCCGAACGCGGCATGCTGGCCGTGACCGGCGGCGTGAATACG
The DNA here is from genome assembly GCA_021732965.1 of Reyranella sp. Lineage (GTDB taxonomy): Bacteria > Pseudomonadota > Alphaproteobacteria > Reyranellales > Reyranellaceae > Reyranella. The sequence goes on along the minus strand of JAKFVZ010000502.1, from coordinate 3,317 downwards.
CACCGCGGCGCGATCTTCTGTCTCGGTATGATCGTCGCGGCCATCGCCCGCGCACAGTCTCGTTCCGATATTCCTTCGCCCGAAATGGTCCGTACGACACTCAAGGACACGTGGGGTGCCGCCCTCGAGGCCCATGCCACCCGCGACGGCGAGACGAGTCATGGCGCGCTGGTGCGCCGGCGCACGGGCCGCGACGGCGCGCGCCTGGAAGCCGCCCTCGCCTTTCCCGGCGTCTTCGAGACGGGCCTTCCGGCCTATCGGGCCGCCCGCCAAGCCGGCCTCGACGACAATGCCGCCGGCATCGAGACTCTTTTCGCACTGATGGCGGCGGTCGACGACACGACCGTGCTCTATCGCGGCGGCCTGGAGGCCGGATCGTTCGTACGCCAGGCGGCGGCCGGCTTCCTTGCCGAGGGCGGTTGTCGACAGCCTGGCTGGTTCGAGAAAGCCGAGGCGCTGCATCGCGCCTTCGTCGAACGGAACCTGTCGGCCGGCGGCTGTGCCGACCTGCTGGCCTGCACGCTCCTCGTCTCGCGGTCCTGCGGCGAGGCTCAACCCCAGCCGGCCAGCGCCCGTTCGAGGCTATCCGGCCCACGATAGAGCATCGCGCGCCAGCCGGCCATGCGCGCACCGTCGACGTTGCTCGCCTTGTCGTCGACGAACAGGATCGACTGCGCGACGGTCACCCCCATGCGCGCCTGGGCGTTCGTATAAAACACCCGATCGGGCTTGCAGACGCCAAGCGCCGCCGAATAGACGATCTCGTCGAAATGCGCACCGAGGCCGAGTTCGTCGCGCAGGTAGGCGATGCGGTGATGCTCCTGGTTGGTTGCCGCGAAGACCCGGCCTCCCGTACGCTTGCGCCAGGCGTCGGCCTGGGCCAGGACGCCGCGATCGATGTTGGAATCCTTTTCGAACCAGTAGGAAACGAACTCCTCCAGCCGGTCGGCCAGTCCCTTCGTTTCGAAATACTCATGCAGCGCCACGTAGAGATCGAGCCTTCCCCGCAGCACTTCCATGAATTCGGGCTTGAGGAAGAAACCGGGCGCCAGCTCGGTATCGTGATCAAGTCCCCAATCCTCCTTCAAGGTCGCATACCAGGGGTTGGGCGAGCCCGGCTGCGCGAGCGAGACGACGCCGTCGATGTCGAGGACGAGGATGGGGCTGGCACTCATGATCGGCCATGCTACAGCACCCGCCGCGCCGAAAGGATAGTCCGTTGCAGCTCATCGTTCCCGACCTCGCCCATCTCGACGGCTATGCCGATGCCCTGCGCCGCGGCTGGTCGCCCGACAATGTGCGGGTCGACGAGGCCCCGCGCGAGGAACTGGCGCGCATCGAGGCCGATCCGGGTGCCTTCGTGGCCTCGCTCGACGATCCGGAGGCCAAGGGCGGCGACATCGCCCTGCCCGATGGCACGATGGTCAAGCGCATGCCGGGCTACCGCCGCTGGATGTGGGACGGCGCGTTCTGCGGCTCGATCGGCTTTCGCTGGCAGCCCGGGACGGCGGAACTCCCCACCTATGTGCTTGGCCACATCGGCTACGCCGTGGCGCCCTGGAAGCGGCAGCGCGGCTACGCCACCCGGGCGCTGGCCCTGATGCTGAAGCAGGTGGCGCGGCATGGGCTGCCGCATGTCGACCTGACGACCGATCCGGACAATCTGCCGTCGCAGAAGGTCATCACGGCCAATGGCGGCTTCCTGGTCGAGCGGTTCACCAAGGTCGCCGCCCATGGCGGCACCGAGGCGCTGCTGTTCCGTATCTTGCTCTGACTATCGCGCTGCGCGCACGACCGTCTCGGCCATAGCCGCCAGCACCGCGAGCCCGCGCGACTTCAGCGCCCGGGAGGAATCGCGTCCGCCGATCTCGCCCTCCAGCACCAGGGTTATGAAGCCGTGCATGGATGCCCAGGCGAAGTCGACCATACGTTGGCGGACCTCGCCCGACGCATCGGCCAGCAATTCCTCGACGATGGCGGCCTGAAGCCGTCGGATGCCGCCGGCCCCCGCTTCGCCCTCCTCGAGTTCGATGCGGTTGGCCTCGCGACTGAACATGAGCTGGAAGAGCGCCGGGTTGGCGGCCGCGAAGGCCATGTAGCCCACGCCCAGTCCGACCAGGCGCGCCGCCGCCTCGCCCTCGATCCGATCGGCCTCGGCGGTCATGGCCGCCGTGAGTTCGGCAAAGCCGCGCCGCACCAGCTCGGCCAGCAGATCGTCCATCGATGCGAAATGATGCGCGGGCGCGGCATGCGAGACCTCGGCCCGGCGGGCGCATTCGCGTAGCGTGAAGCCGCGGATGCCCTTTTCCTCGAGCAGCTTGCGTCCCGACGCGACCAGCGCCTCGCGCAGGTCGCCGTGGTGATAGGCTCGCGGTTTGTTTGGGCTCATCTGAATTCCGTAAAGATCGAATACACGCCAATCTTGACGATGGAAAGAGGCCAAATTCTGGCTGACGCTCTCCTTCGCGCGTGGCTTGATCGGTTCTCGCCTTCAGGAGTGAGCATGAGCTTTGAAACCTGGGCCGCCTTTGCCGCGGCGTCGAGCGTCCTTCTGGTGATCCCGGGCCCCACCGTCTTGCTGGTCGTGTCGTATGCCTTGGGCCAGGGGTGGCGCACGGCCCTGCCGATGGCGGTCGGCGTGGCGCTGGGCGACTTCACGGCCATGACGCTTTCGATGCTGGGTCTCGGCGCCCTGCTCGCCACCTCGGCTACCCTGTTCACGATCCTGAAGTGGGTGGGTGCTGCGTACCTGATCTATCTCGGCATCAAGCTGTGGCGTGCCGGCGGAACGCTCGACGCCCCGCCGCGCACCGACGCCGTCTCGGCCGCAAAGATGCTGGGCCATGCCTGGCTGGTGACGGCGCTCAACCCCAAGAGCATCACCTTCTTCGTGGCGTTCCTGCCCGCCTTCCTCGATCCAAAGGCCGACTTCCTGACCCAGATGCTGGTGTTCGAGACGACCTTCCTGGTGTTGGCCTTCGCCAATGCCTTCGGCTACGCGCTGGTCGCCTCGCGTGCCCGCCGGCTGGCATCCAACCCGCGGGCCATCGGCGTGGTCAACAAGGTGGGCGGCGGCCTGCTGGTCGGCGCCGGCGTCGCCACGGTGAGCTTCGCCGGCTCGCGGAGCTAGCGCGTCGGCTCGCTGACGAAGGCGATCTTGGAGAGACCGCCCTTGGAGGCGTCGGCCAGAGTCTCCATGACGTAGCGGTAGGGCACGGTCGCGTCGGCGCGCAGATAGACCTCGGGCTGGGGCCGCTTGCGGCCGGCCTCGGCGAACTTCTCCAGCGCTTCGTCGCGGGTCAGCCGCTCGCCGCCCC
>JAKFVZ010000500.1 GCA_021732965.1 Reyranella sp. | reverse complement strand
GTGGTGATCTACGACCAGGATCCCAAGCTCGGCGGCTTCATCCGCACGCAGATCCCGCACTTCCGCCTGCCCGAATCGGTGATCGACGAGGAAGTCGGCTACATCACCGGCATCGGCAACGTCGAATTCCGCCACCAGCGCGTCGACTCGCTGAAGGCTGTGCTGGCCGAAGGCTACGACGCGGTGTTCGTCGGCTCCGGCGCGCCGCGCGGCCGCGATCTCGACGTGCCGGGCCGCAAGGAAGCGGCGGCCAACATCCATATCGGCCTCGACTGGCTGTCTTCGGTCTCGTTCGGTCACATCACCAAGGTCGGCAAGCGCGTGATCGTGCTGGGCGGCGGCAATACTGCGATGGATTGCTGCCGCACCGCCCGCCGTCTCGGTGGCGACGACGTGAAGGTGATCGTCCGCTCCGGCTTCGAGGAGATGAAGGCGTCGCCCTGGGAGAAGGAAGACGCGATCGGCGAGGACATCCCCATCCTCAACATGCTCGTCCCGAAGGAAGTCCGCCACGAGGGCGGCCAGATCAAGGGCGTGCTGTTCGAGAAGGTGGTCGCCAAGTACGACGACAAGGGCCGCCGCTCGCTGGTCCCGTCGGGCGAGCCCGACGAATTCCACGAGTGCGACGACGTGCTGGTGGCGATCGGCCAGGAGAACGCCTTCCCCTGGATCGAGAAGGACGCCGGCATCGAGTTCGACAAGTGGGGCCTGCCCCAGCTCAACGAAAAGACCTTCGCCAGCACGCATCCGAAGGTGTTCTTCGGCGGCGACGCGGCGTTCGGGCCGAAGAACATCATCTGGGCGGCCGCGCACGGCCACGAGGCGGCGATCTCGATCCACAAGATGCTGATCGGCGAGAACCCCGAGGAGCGTCCCGCCCCCGGCGTCAACGTCGCCAGCCAGAAGATGGGCATCCACGAGTGGAGCTACGACAACGCTCCCACCATCGACCATCGCCTTAAGGTCCCGCATCGCCCCAAGCAGGAAGCGCTGAAGGACATCATGGCCGAGGTCGAGCTGGGCTTCGATCCGCAGCTCGCCTTCAAGGAGGCGCAGCGCTGCCTGAACTGCGACGTCCAGACGGTGTTCAGCGGCCAGCTCTGCATCGAGTGCGACGCCTGCGTCGACATCTGCCCGATGGACTGCATCACCTTCACCGAGAACGCCGAGGAGAAGGAACTACGCCTGAACCTCATGGCGCCGGCGATGAATCCGACGCAGGACCTCTACATCGGCGGCGACCTCAAGACCCAGAGGGTCATGGTCAAGGACGAGGATGTCTGCCTGCATTGCGGGCTGTGCGCCGAACGTTGCCCCACGGGCGCATGGGACATGCGCAAGTATTACATCGAAATGACACACGCGGAGCACGCATGCCGCAAGCAATAGCCGCCGTTAACGACTTCGTCGTCAAGTTCGCGAACGTCAACGGATCCGGATCAGCCTCGGCCAACGAACTCTTTGCCCGGTCGATCCTGCGCATGGGCGTCCCCGTCAGCCCGCGCAACATCTTCCCCTCGAACATCCAGGGCCTGCCGACCTGGTACGAGGTCCGCGTCACCGAGAAGGGTTATCTCGGCCGTCGCGGCGGCGTCGACATGATGGTCGCCATGAATCCGCAGACCTGGGCCGAGGACGTGAAGGAGATCACGCCCGGCGGCTACCTGTTCTACGATTCGACCAAGCCAATGCCGGCGTCGATGTTCCGCGAGGACATCAACGTGATCGGCGTGCCGCTAACGGCAATCACCAACGCCACCTACTCCGATGCCCGCCAGCGGCAGCTCTTCAAGAACATCATCTATGTCGGCGCGCTCTCGGTGCTGCTCGACATCGACGAGAAGCAGATCCAGCGGCTGTTCAGCGAACAGTTCAAGGGCAAGGAAAAGCTGATCGACTCCAACGTCAAGGCGATGAACCTCGGCCGTGACTGGGTGAAGCAGCATGTCGATCCCGACCTGGTGAAGATCAAGGTCCGGCATGCCGACAATGTCGGCGACCGCATCTTCGTCGAGGGCAACAGCGCCGCCGCGCTCGGCGCCGTCTATGGCGGCGCCACGGTCTGCGCCTGGTACCCCATCACGCCGTCCTCGTCGCTGGCCGAGGCCTTCCAGGCCCATTGCAAGAAGTTCCGCCACGACAAGGAAACCGGCAAGGCCAAGTACGCCATCGTGCAGGCCGAGGACGAGCTGGCCTCGATCGGCATGGTGATCGGCGCCGCCTGGAACGGCGCGCGCTCCTTCACGGCCACGTCGGGTCCCGGCATCTCGCTGATGACCGAGTTCATCGGCCTCGCCTACTTCGCCGAAGTGCCGGCGGTGCTGGTGAACGTGCAGCGTGGCGGTCCCTCGACCGGCATGCCGACGCGCACCCAGCAGTCGGATCTGCTGGGCTGCGCCTACGCCTCCAACGGCGACACCAAGCACGTGCTGCTGTTCCCCGAGGATCCGCGCGAGTGCTTCGAGTTCACCGCCGACGCGCTCGACCTGGCGGACCGGCTGCAGACGCCGATCTTCGTGATGACCGACCTCGACATCGGCATGAACCATCGCCTGTGCAAGCCGTTCACGTGGGACGAGAACCGCGTTCTCGATCGCGGCAAGGTGATGACCGCCGAGGATCTCGACGCGGGCAAGAATTTCGGCCGCTATCTCGACGTCGACGGCGACGGCATCCCGTTCCGCACCTATCCCGGCACGCATCCGACCAAGGGCTCCTACTTCACGCGCGGCACGACCAAGGACGAGTACGCGCGCTATTCGGAGGAAGGGCCGGTCTATGTGCGCAACATGGAGCGGCTGCAGAAGAAGTGGGAGACCGCGAAGAAGATCGCGCCGCAGCCGCTGCGCTATTCCTCGCCCAAGCCAACCCGCTTCGGCGTGATCTATTTCGGCTCGACCAGCCCGGCGATGGACGAAGCGCTCGACCATCTCGAGGCCGAGGGCCATCACGTCAACGCGCTGCGTGTGCGATCCTTCCCGTTCGCGCAGAGCGTCGAGGACTTCATCCACGAGCACGACCGCGTGTTCATCGTGGAACAGAACCGCGACGGCCAGCTCCGCACCATGCTGCTCAGCGAATACACGCTCGACGCGCGCAAGATCGTGCCCGTCCTGCATTATGACGGCACGCCGATCACGGCGCGCTTCATCGCGACCGACATCGCCAAGAAGCTCGGTCAGTTCAAGGTTGTCTCGTTCGACAAGGCCGCGTCATGACCTACATCGCCAAGCCCCGTCTCCATCATCCCTCGCTGGTCAAGAACAAGGCCGGCTACACCCGTCGCGACTACGAGGGCGCCGTCTCGACGCTCTGCGCCGGCTGCGGCCACGATTCGATCAGCGCCGCGATCATCCAGGCCTGCTACGAGCTCGACATCCTGCCCCACCAGGTCGCCAAGCTCTCGGGCATCGGCTGCTCGTCCAAGTCGCCGACCTACTTCGTGGGCGCCAGCCACGGCTTCAACACCGTGCACGGCCGCATGCCGTCGGTGATGACCGGCGCCAACCTCGCCAACAAGGACCTGATCTACATGGGCGTGTCCGGCGATGGCGATTCCGCCTCGATCGGCCTCGGCCAGTTCGCCCACGTCATGCGCCGCGGCGTCAACATGACCTACATCGTCATGAACAACGGCGTGTATGGCCTGACCAAGGGCCAGTTCTCGGCCACCGCCGACAAGGGCTCGATCAGCAAGAAGGGCGTCGCCAACTCCGATTCCTCGATCGACATGGTGTCGCTGGCCATCCTGATGGGCGCCACCTTCGTCGGCCGCTCCTTTTCGGGCGACAAGCACCAGCTCGTGCCGCTGATCAAGGCGGCGATGGCGCACAAGGGCGCGGCCTTCCTCGACGTCATCAGCCCCTGCGTGGCCTTCAACAACCACGCCGGCTCGACCAAGAGCTACGACTATGTGCGCGAGCACAACGAGGCGCTGAACCGCATCGACTTCATCGAGGGCCGCGAGGAGATCACCACCTCCTACGATCCCGGCACGATGACGACCGTGCAGCAGCATGACGGCTCGCTCCTGCGCCTGCGCAAGCTCGGCGAGGACTACGATCCGTCCGACAAGGTCTCGGCCATGAAGCGCATCCAGGAAGGCATGCACGCCGGCGAGGTCGTGACAGGCCTGCTCTATGTCGATCCCGTGCCGAGCGACATGCACGCCAACCTGAACACGGTCGACGTGCCGCTGAACACGCTGAACGCCCCGGAACTCTGCCCCGGCACTTCGGCGCTCGACAAGATCAACGCGAGCCTGCGCTGATCCGCTGGCTGGTCGCCCTGCTGGCCGCCCTGGTCGGCGCCTGTATTGGCGCCGGCGTGATGGCCATGGGGCTCGGCCTCCTCTTCACCGCGATCGGCGGTTCGTTCGAAGGCTCGGCCGCGATGGGTGGTGTCGCTGTCGGCCTGCCGCTGGGTAGCGTGCTGGGCTTCGGCCTTGGCGGCTGGCTGGTCCTCCGCTCCTGGAAGCCTGCACCGCGCTCCACCCCTTAGGGTCTTTCCGAGCAGCCTCGAATCACACCACCAACCT
>JAKFVZ010000574.1 GCA_021732965.1 Reyranella sp. | reverse complement strand
ACGATGATGCGCTTCAGCACGCCGATTTGCGGCGCGGCGAGGCCGATGCCCGGCGCGTCGTACATCGTCTCCAGCATGTCATCCATGAGCTGGCGCACGCCGGCGTCGACAGTCTCGACCGGCAGGTACTTCTTCTTTAGGCGCGGATCGGGCGCCGTAAGGATGGGCAGGAGAGCCATCGGGCTTAAATATGCTGGGATATGGGGCTTTTCAAGGTCAGCTGCGGCGGACCATCGTGCCGACGCCGGCCTCGGTGAAGACCTCCAGCAGGAGCGCGTGGGGCACGCGGCCGTCCATGATGACCGCCGCCTCGACACCCGAATTCACGGCATCGATGCAATTCTCGACCTTGGGGATCATGCCGCCCGAGATCGTGCCGTCGGCGATCAGCGCGCGCGCCTGGTCGATCGTCATGTCGGCGATCACTTTGCCGTCCTTGTCGAGGACGCCCGGCACGTCGGTCAGGAACAGCAGGCGCTTGGCCTTCATGGCGCCGGCAATGGCGCCGGCCGAGGTGTCGGCATTGATGTTGTAGGTGAGTTCGTCGTTCACGCCGAAGCCGATCGGGGCGACGACCGGGATCACGTCGGCGCGGCGCAGCTGTTCCAGCACCATGACGTTGATCTTCGCGGGCTCGCCGACCTGCTTCAGGTCGACCTTGAGCAACTCGCCGGTCTTGGGATCGCGCGTCTCGGTCATCTTCCGGGCGAGGATCAGGTTGCCGTCCTTGCCGCAGATGCCTACGGCGATGCCGCCGCATTCGTTGATGTCGGCCACGATCGCCTTGTTGATCGAGCCGGCCAAGACCATCTCGACGATCTCCATCGTCGCGGCGTCGGTGACGCGCAGCCCGTTCACGAACGTGCTCTTGATGCCGACCCGCTCCAGCATCTTGTTGATCTGCGGGCCGCCGCCATGGACGACGATCGGGTTCATGCCGACCTGCTTCATCAGCACCACGTCGCGGGCGACCAGGTCGCCGAGCTTCGGGTCGGTCATGGCATGGCCGCCATACTTCACCACGAAGGTGGCGTCGTTGTGCCGGCGCATGTAGGGGAGCGCCTTGGAGATCGTCTCCGCCATGCGGATGAGACGCTTCTGCTCCTTGTCCGGTTGAACAGCCTCGGCCATTTCCAGCATCCCCAATTGAACGAAAGCCCTCTCCGCGCGGGAGAGGGCCAAGGCGCATAATATATCAGGCGGGTCGCGGATAGAAGAACCGGTCCCGCCGCGTCAGGATGTCCGAATGGCAGCTACACAGATTTTCGACAGCGAAACCCTGGCAAATCGCGGCTTCACCGTGGCGAAGAACCTGATCGACGCCGAGGGGTGCCGGGCGCTGGCCGCCCTGTGGCCCGAGCAGGCCCGGTTCCGCAAGCACATCGTCATGCAGCGCCACGGCTACGGGCAGGGCGAGTACCAGTATTTCGCCTACGACCTGCCCGCGCCCGTCGAGCAACTGCGGCAGGCGCTCTATCCGGCGCTCGCCGAGGTCGCCAACCGGTGGAACGAGCAGCTCGGAAAGCCCAGGCGCTTCCCGGCGACGCTGGAGGCCTGGCTGCGGGAGTGCCACGAGGCCGGCCAGACAAGGCCGACGCCGCTGCTGCTGCGCTACGGGCCGGGCGACTACAACTGCCTGCATCGCGACCTCTACGGCGAGATGGTGTTTCCGTTGCAGGTCGTCGTGCTGCTGAGTGCCCCCGGCCGCGACTTCACCGGCGGCGAGTTCATGCTGGTCGAGCAGCGGCCGCGCATGCAGTCACGCGGCGAGGTCGTGCCTCTGGAGCAAGGCGACGCGGTGATCTTCGCCGTGAACGAGCGGCCCTCGAAGGGCGTGCGCGGCTGGCACCGCACCACCATGCGCCACGGCGTCTCGAGCCTGGGCACCGGCCAGCGCTTCACCCTCGGCGTGATCTTCCACGACGCGGCTTAGACGCTTCACGGTCGATATCCACGACCCCTGTCATCCTGAGCGAAGCGAAGGATCTGACCTTCGACAAGGAGTACTCTGGTCGTTCCGTCAGGTCCTTCGCTTCGCTCAGGACGACAGACGCAAACCTAAAGCTGTGCGACGGCGAAGATCTCGGCGCGCAGTTCAGGAATGCCGAAGCCGGTTTCGCTGCTGGTCGGCAGCACCTCGGGATGAGCCGCGCCGTGCTTGCGGGCCACCGCTTCGGCGGCCTTGACCGCGGCGGGAATGTCAGACGCGCGCAGGTAATCGGTCTTGGTCAGCAGGATCTGGTAGGAGACCGCGGCGCTGTCGAGGTTGCGCATCGTCTCTCGGTCGCTCTCCTTCACGCCGTGCCGGCCGTCGATCAGCACGAAGATGCGCATCAGGGTCGGCCGGCCGCGCAGATAGGCCGAGGCGAGATCCTGCCAGGTCTCCTTCATCGAGCGCGAGACCTTGGCGAAGCCGTAACCCGGCAGGTCGACCAGCATCAGCCGATCCGCGAGGTTGAAGAAATTGACCTGCCGCGTGTGACCGGGATTGGCCGAGACGCGCGCCAGGGTGCGGCGGCCGGTCAGCGCGTTGACCAGGCTCGACTTGCCGACATTGGAGCGGCCGGCGAACGCCACTTCCGGCAGCGAGACGCCGGGCAGGGACTCGACCGAGGCGGCGCCCGAGACGAAGTCGCAGGGGCCCGCGAACAGCTTGCGGGCCGCCTCGATCTCGGCCGGCGAGAATCCCTCGTCGGCCGCGGCGTCGGGTGACTTGTCCGGCATCAGCTCTTCTTGCCGGATCCCTTGCCGCCCTTCTTGTTTTCGGTGGGAGCCGGCGCGGCCGGAAGCGCCGCCGGTGCCGCCTTGTTGCCGATCGGCGCGCCATGGCGGCGCATGATCATGTACTGCTGCGCGATCGAGAGCGTGTTGCTCCACGCCCAGTAAATCACCAGGCCGGCGGCGAACGGCGCCAGCATGAAGGTGAACAGGATCGGCAGGAACTGGAACACGCGTGCCTGCACCGGATCGGTCGGCTGCGGGTTCAGCTTCTGCTGCAGGTACATCGTGACACCCATGATCATGGGCCAGATGCCGATGTTGAAGAAGTGGAGGAACGACGGGACGTCCCACGGAAACAAGCCGAAGCCGGTCAGGATCGTGAGCGGATCGGGCGCGGACAGATCCTTGATCCAGCCGTAGAACGGCTGATGGCGCATCTCGATGGTGGTGTAGAGCACCTTGTAGAGCGCGAAGAACACCGGGATCTGCACCAGGATGGGCAGGCAGCCCGCCGCCGGATTCACCTTCTCGCGGCGATAGAGCTGCATCAGCTCCTGGTTCATGCGCTGGCGGTCCTCGCCGTAGCGCTCCTTGAGCTTCTCCATCTCGGGCTGGAGCCGCTTCATCTTGCTCATCGCCGCATAGGACTTGTTGGCCAGCGGGAAGAACACCGCCTTCACGATCACGGTCAGCACCAGGATCGACAGGCCGAAATTGCCGAGATGCACGTAGAGCCACTCGAGCAGCCAGAACAGCGGCTTGGTGAAGAACCAGAACCAGCCCCAGTCGATCGTGAGGTCGAACTTCTCGATGCCGTACTTGCTCTCATAGTCCGAAATCACCCGCACGATCTTCGCGCCGGCGAACAGGCGGGCTTCGGTCGTGGTGGTCGCGCCCGGCGCGGTGGCGACGCCGCTGCCGACATAATCGACCTGGTACTTCACGTCGGCGCCGGCGCCGGTCTGCTTGATCGAGACGTCGACCTTGGACTTCTGGTCGGGCACCAGAACCGACATCCAGTACTTGTCGGTGATGCCGACCCAGCCGCCGGTCGTGGCGATCTTCTGCTGCTTGCCGCCCTTGAAGTCCGAGTAGCTGAATTCCTTCAGCGTGCCGTTGAAGACGCCGTACGGACCCTCGTGCAGGATGTACATGCCCTCGTAGGTCGGCTCGCCATAGCGGACGATCAGGCTCCACGGGAACAGGGTGACCGGCTTGTCGGTCTTGTTCTCGACGCTCTGCTTCACGTCGAACATGAAGAATTCGTCGATCGAGATGGTGAGGCCGAAGATCAGCCCCTGGCCGTTGTCCCAGCTGAGCTTGACCGGCTTGCCCGGCGCCACGGTCTGCGCTTCCGACGTCCACACCGTGTCGGCGCCGGGAACCTTGATCGCGGGATCCGACGCGGACCAGCCGAACTCGGCGTAGTAGGGGCTCTTGCTGCCGACCGGGGACAGGACCGGCACCGGCGGGCTCTTGGGATCGATGGTCTCGCGATACTTCACGAGCTGCACGTCGTCGATGCGCGCGCCCTTCAGCGAGATCGAACCGACGAGCTCGGGCGTGCTGAACGTGACGCGCGGCGTGAGGGCGACGGCCTCGGTGCGGCTCACGACCGGCTGCTGCCCCGGAACGCTGCCGGGGCCGGGCGCCGCACCGGGCGCGGTGCCATTCTGACCGGCCGGTGCCGCGGGCGCGCCCGATTGCGTCGACGCCTGCTGCTGGCCGTTCTGCGTCGCCTGCTTGGACGGCGGGAACGCCACCTGCCAGCCCACGATGATCAGCACCGAGAGGACGATGGCGACGATAAAATTCTTC
>JAKFVZ010000617.1 GCA_021732965.1 Reyranella sp. | reverse complement strand
CGCAGTTCCATGGGATATCCAGAAAGTATTCAAATGACATCTATCATATATTTGAACACTGCATAACCCAGCCTTAGACAAGCATCCGTCCTCAGCCTGAGGAGCGCGCGCAGCGCGCGTCTCGAAGGGTGGGCAACGGCTCCGGTGGGTTCCCATGCTTCGAGACGCCGCTCTGCGGCTCCTCAGCATGAGGATGCCCTCGGATGAACGAGGGCGAGATGACGATCACGATGGCGCTGGGGCTCGGCCTCCTGATGGTGTTCACGGCGTTCCTGTCCGGCATCTTCGGGATGGCGGGCGGGATGGTCCTGATCGGCGTGTTGCTCTTCGTGCTGCCGCTGCCCATGGCCATGGTGCTGCATGCGGTGACGCAGATGGCCTCCAACGGCTGGCGCGCCCTGCTGTGGCGGCAGCACATCCAGTGGCGCATTACCGCTTTCTACGTGACGGGCTGCTTCATCGCCGTCGGCATCTGGTCATTCACGCTCTACGTGCCGGAGAAAGCGGTCGCGCTGCTGATGCTGGGCCTCTCGCCCTTCCTCCTGCGGATCGTGCCGGCGCGGCTGATGCCTGCAACCCTGGGGCCGGTGCAGGCGCTGGGCGGCGGTGTCGCCTGTATGGCGCTGATGCTGCTTACCGGCGTGACCGGACCGCTGATGGACCAGCTCTTCCTGCGCTCGACCCTGAACCGGCGGCAGATCGTGGCGACTAAGGCCTCGTGCCAGGTCTTCGGCCACGGCGCGAAGCTGCTCTACTTCGGCGCGCTGATCGAGGGCGCGGGTTCGGTCGAGCCCTGGGTGCTGGTAATGGCCGTGGCTGCCTCGATGCTCGGCACATCGCTCGGCAAGCAGATCCTCGAACGCCTGTCCGACGCCCAGTTCCGCAGCTGGGCCGGCCGGCTCATCACGGTTCTCGGCCTCTACTATGTCGGCTATGGCTTGGTGCTGCTGGCCGGGATTGCCTAAGATGGCGCGTGGACATTCCGGCAGGATTTAGAGAACTCACCGAGGCGACCGGCTTCACCGCGGCCAATGGACCGTGGTTCGAAAAGGTCGAGGGCAACAGGGTCTGGCGTGGCTTCATGCCCGGCCCGCAACATGCCAATGCGCTCGGCATCGTGCATGGCGGCATGATGGCCGCCTTCATCGATGCGGCCCTTGGCTCTGTCGTTTATCGCGCCATCGACCGTCGCTGCGTCACCCTGAAGCTCACGCTCGATTACCTGACACCGGCACGGATCGGCGACTGGCTGGAGGCGACCGGTGAACTGCTGGGCCACGACGAGCATGTGGCGCAGGTGAGGGGCCGACTCTATGGTCCGCGCCACGATGTTCTGGCCGGGCTGGGCGATTTCGCGCTGCTGCGGCCGGGACGCCCCCTCAAAGTCCGGAGCTAGCGTGTCTTCCGAAATACCCGACAATCCGCCCGAAGGTTTCAAGCTCGTCGATTTCGCGCGCGGCCGGCCCGAGCCGACCTTCAACACCCATGTTGGCAACATGTACGCCAAGCGCGGCGAGAAGGGCACGCGCGACGAGTTCGTGCTGGCGATCCGCGTGCAGCAGAACATGTGCAACCCGGCCGGCGGCCTGCATGGCGGCATGATGATGACCGTCGCCGACCTGGTCGGCACGATGGGCGGCGGCTATCTCGCAGGCCTCCGCAAGTTCCTGCCGACCGTCAGCATGACGTTCGACTTCGTGGCGCCCGCCCGAGTCGGCGACTGGGTGGAGGGCCGCGCCGAGCTGATCCGCCAGACGCGCACCCTGCTTTTCACCAACATCTACCTGACCGTGGGCGACCAGAAAATCCTGCGCGCCTCCTCGATCGCCAAAATCTCCTCCGGCGACGGGACCGGCTACACGAAGACCGAGGCTAGCGTCCCGGCGGCCGCGACCTGAGGGACGACTTCAGGAAATCGACGAAGGACGTGACGCGGGCCGAGATGCCGCGTCGCGCCGGCACCAGCGCCAGGATGTCGGCGCCCTCGAACGACCACGGCGCCAGCACGCGCCTGAGCTCGCCGCGCTTCACGAAGGGCGCGGCGTCCCACTGCGAGCGCAGCATGAGGCCGAGGCCGGCCAGCGCCCAGTTGCGCACGACCTCGCCGTCGTTGCTGGTGAGCGTCGGCGTGACGCGCACGGCGCCGGCGCGGCCGCCGCGGCGATGGCGCCACAGCGTGACGTCCTCGTTGTTCTCGCGCACGCAGAGGCAATCGTGCTGCAGCAGGTCCCGCGGATCCACAGGGGCGCCGCGCCGGTCGAGATAGGCCGGCGCGGCGCAGACCCAGCGATCGTTGCGGGCCAGCACGTGCGCCACCCAGGTCGAATCGCGGACCGCGCCGATATGCACGACGACATCGGCATCCTCGCTGTCGGTCCAAGGACGCTCCGAGAGATCGAGCGTCACGCGGATCGCCTCGTGCCGTTCGGCGAAGCGGGCGACGAGCGGTGCGACGTGCAGCCGGCCGAAGCCGAAGGGCGCCACGATCCGCAGCGGCCCCGACAGGGCGCCGCCTTCCTGTCCCAGCAGGTCGGTGAGCGCGCCGATGCGGGTCAGCATCGCCTGCGCCTCGCTCACCAGATGCTCGCCCTCGCCGGTGAAGCGCACGCGACGCGAGCTGCGCACGACCAAGCTGACGCCCAGCGCCTGCTCGAGCTTCTTGAGGCGCAGCGACAGCGCGGGCGGCGTGACGTTGAGCGACCGTGCCGCCCCGCTCAGCGAGCCGGTCCGCGCCAGGGCTTCCATGAACTGCAGGTCGGCAAGCGAGATCATTCAGTTTTCCTTAACTGAACTATTGGTTCCATTTAAGCACCGATGGCCTGCCGCCTGCTACCGTGCCGGCATGACGACGATCTTTCCCAAAGCCGTACTGTTTGACCTGCTGACGGCGCTTCTGGATTCCTGGACCCTGTGGAACGACGTGGCGGGTTCCGAGGAACGCGGCCGTGCGTGGCGGGCCGAGTATCTGCGGCTGACCTATGGCTGCGGCAGCTACGTGCCCTACGAGCAACTGGTGCAGGAGGCGGCGGTGGCGACCGGCCTGCCGGCAGCGGCGGCCGACACGCTGGAAGCGCGCTGGCTGGAGCTGCCGCCCTGGAGCGGTGCGCAGGACGCGCTCGATGCGCTGGCGGGCCGAACCAAACTCGCCGTCGTCACCAACTGCTCGATCCGGCTGGGCCGGCAGGCGGCAAGTCGCCTGCAGGTGCGCTGGGACTGCATCGTCACGGCCGAGGAAGCGGGTTGCTACAAGCCAGATCCGCGTCCCTACCGGTTGGCGCTGGCGACGCTGGGCGTCGCGCCGGAAGAGGCCGCCTTCGTGGCGGGCTCCGGCTACGACCTGTTCGGCACGTCGGCGGTCGGCCTCAGAACCTATTGGCACAACCGCGTCGGCCTCGCGCGCCCCGACGGCGCGCCGGTCGCATCCCTCGAGCGGCCGACGCTCGACGATCTTCTCCCCTGGCTGGAAGGACGTCCGTCATGATCATGCGCCGACTGTTGCTCACCCTCGCGCCGCTGTTGCTGGCGGCCACCGCCGCCACGGCCCAGGTCT
Organism: Reyranella sp.; assembly: GCA_021732965.1. Taxonomy (GTDB): domain Bacteria; phylum Pseudomonadota; class Alphaproteobacteria; order Reyranellales; family Reyranellaceae; genus Reyranella. The sequence goes on along the minus strand of JAKFVZ010000617.1, from coordinate 990 downwards.
TCCCAACCAAACCGCTCACCCTGATCGTGCCGTTTCCGGCCGGCGGCCCAAGCGACGCGCTGGCCCGCGCGCTGGCGCAGGGCATGGCCGCGGATCTCAAGCAGACCGTGGTGGTCGAGAATATCGGCGGCGCCAGCGGCACCATCGGGCTCGCGAAGCTGATGGCCGCCGCGCCCGACGGCTACACGATCGGCTTCGGCACGATCGGCACGCACGTCGCCAATGCCGCGCTCTTCAAGAAACTGCCCTACGATCCGCTGACGGGCTTCGAGCCGATCGGCCTGGCCGGCACGGCGCCGCTGCTTCTGGTCGCCAAGGCCGGCCTGCCGGTCTCAAACCTCAAGGAGTTCATCGCCTATGCCGAGCAGCACAAGGCCGGCATGACCTATGGCAGCGCCGGCGTCGGCTCGATCTCCCATTACGCCTGTGTCGTGCTGCTGTCGGCGCTCAAGCTCAACATCACCCACGTTCCCTATCGCGGTGTGGCGCCCGCGATGAACGACCTGATGGGCGGCCATATCGATTTCATGTGCGACCAGACGACGACGGCGCTGCCGCAGATCGCAGGCGGCAAGATCAAGGCGCTGGCGGTGCTGAGCGACCAGACGCTGCCGCAGCTTCCGGGTGTCGCCACCGCGGCGAGCCAGGGTTACGACGTGAACCTCCGCTCGTGGAACGCGCTGTTTGCGCCCAAGGGCACGCCGCAGCCCGTCGTGGCCCGCCTGAACCAGGCGCTGCGGGCGGCGGTGGCAGACCCGGCGCTGGTGAAGCAGATGAACGCGGTTGGCGTCGATCTGCCGTCGCCGGAGGCGCTGCAGCCGGCTACCGTGACGGCGCTGATCGCGCGCGGGCTGGAGAAGGACGTACCGGCGCTCAAGGCGCGTGGCGAATATCTCGACTGAAGGATGAACTCTTGAAGCTGATGGACATCGAAACCCCGGCGGCGCTCATCGACGAGCGCCGCATGGCACACAACATCGCGCGCATGCA
>JAKFVZ010000401.1 GCA_021732965.1 Reyranella sp. | reverse complement strand
CGGCCCCTGCTCCACGATCAGCCCGTCGTCCATGAACACGACCCGGTCGGCGGCATTGCGCGCGAAGCCCATCTCGTGGCTCACGACGATCATGGTCATGCCGCTCTCGCGCAGGTCGCGCATGACCTCCAGCACCGAGCCGACGAGTTCGGGATCGAGCGCGCTGGTCGGCTCGTCGAACAGCATCACGCGCGGCTCCAGCGCGATCGACCGGGCGATGGCCACGCGCTGTTGCTGGCCGCCCGAGAGTTGCCCCGGCGTATGGTCGGCGCGGTCGGCCAGGCCGACCCGCTTCAGCGCCGCGTGGCCGAGCGCCTCGGCCTCGGCCCGGCTCTTGCCCGCCACCTTGCGCAGCGCCAGCGTGACGTTCCCCAGCGCCGTCATGTGCGGGTAGAGATTGAAGGACTGGAACACCATGCCGATGCGGCGGCGGGCATGGTTGATGTTGGTGCGCGCGTCGAGCATGTCGATGCCGTCGACCAGAATCGAGCCGGAGGACGGTTCCTCCAGCCGGTTCAGGCAGCGCAGCAGGGTCGACTTGCCCGAGCCCGACGGCCCGATCACGAACACCAGCTCACGCTCAGCCACCTTGAGATCGACACCCTTCAGGACGTGAAGGGTGCCGAAATGCTTATGGATCGCCCGCGCATCGACGATCGCTGACGAAGTAGACGAAGCCATCGCCGAGGTCAGTTGCACTTCAATTCATGCGGCGTGGGATCGTAGCCCGGCATGCCCGGCACGCCGTAGCCCGGCGTAATCACAACCGCGAGATCGTCGGCCGCAGGCTTCTTGTTGAACCACTTCTCGTAGAACTTGGCCATCGTGCCGTCCTTCTTCATGCAGTCGAGCGCATCCTGCAGCTCGGCGCGAAGCTTGGGATTGTCCTTGGGCACGGGCGCCGCCCAGTGGGCGCGGGTTTCCGCAAGCTCGAGGTCGGCGATGAACTGCGGGTTCTTCGACGCGGCATAGACAATCGTGGTGTTGCCGCCGAGCGTGGCGTAGGCGCGGCCCGAAAGGACGGCCTGCGTGGCGTCGGGCTGGGTGTCATAGACCTGCACGGTGAAGCCGTGCTCCTCGCCCATCTTCTTGGCGAGCGTCTCGTAGGGCGTGCCCTTGTTGACGGCCACGGCCTTGCCCTTGAGGTCGGCCCAGCTCTTGATCGGCGCGCTGCCCTTCTTGATGCCGAACTGGAAGGCGGTCCACAGGTAGCCCGCCGTGAACAGCATGTTCTCGGCACGCTCCTTGGTGACCGTGGTCGGCGCGGCAATGAAGTCGTAGCGGCCCGACTGCATGCCCGGGATCAGCGTCGAGAAGCTCACGGCATCGATGGTGATGTCGCGCTTCATGCGCTTGGCGGCCTCGGTGAAGACGTCGATCTGGAAGCCTTCGACGCCGCCGCCCAGCTTCGGCATGGCATGCGGCGCGAAGGTGCCGTCGACGCCGGTACGCAGCGGCGGCTTCTTGTCCTGGGCGAGCGCGGGGCTCGCGCACATGAGGGCTGCGATCGCGATCGCGGCAATACGGCGTTGAATCATCAAGGTGCGTTCCTTCCCATGAAATCCCCAGGCAGCGACGTTAGATCAGGCATTGTTGAATAGCAATTTAGGGGCCATCCTTGGCCCATGTCCGACCGCATCCTCGTCATCAATCCCAACTCCACCGAAGCCGTCACGCGCGGTATCGACGTCGCCATGGAACCGCTGCGCATGTCCGGCGGGCCTTCGATCGAATGCGTCACGCTGAAGGAAGGCCCGCCCGGCATCGAAAACCAGGGCCATGTCGAGCAGGTCGTCCCGCTCATCGGCGCCACGGTGAAGCAGCGCGACAACGACTGCTCCGCCTTCGTCATCGCCTGCTATTCCGACCCCGGCCTGCACGCCGCGCGCGAACTCACGAGGAAGCCGGTGCTCGGCATCGCCGAGTGCGGCATCTTCACCGCCCTCACCCTGGGCCAGCGCTTCGGCGTGATCTCGATCCTGCGGAAGTCCATCCCGCGCCACCTGCGCTATGTCGGGCAGATGGGGCTCAACGACCGCATGGCCGGCGACCGCGCGATCGGTCTCGGCGTCGTCGAGCTCGCCGACGAGGCGCGCACCTTCAGCCGCATGGCCGAAGTCGCCGCCGAGTTGCGCGACGAGGACGGCGCCGACGTGCTGGTCATGGGCTGCGCCGGCATGGCGCGCTACCGCGACCGCCTGCAGCGCCATGTCGGCCTGCCGGTGGTCGAGCCCAGCCAGGCCGCTGTCTCGATGGCGATCGGGCGTTCCCGGCTGAACTGGTCCTAGCCGCTATTCGGCCGCGGCCTTGACCACGGGCGCCGCCGGGAACTCCATGCGGTCGTTGGTGCGGCAGTAGCGGTCGGCGAACATGCGGCCGACCGGACGGTACATGTCCATGTGGACGCGCTTGGCCTTGTCGTCCCACAGCTCGTCGCGGATGTGGAAACGCAGCCCCTCACCGATCACGAGCTGCCGGTCGTCCTTCACGTTGATGACCTGCCACGTCTTGCATTCCATCGCCCACGGCGCGTCGGCAAGGCGCGGCGTCTTGATGTCGACCGACGGCGCGAGCTTCAGGCCGAGATAGTCGGGCTCGCCGACGTTGGGCGGAAAGTCGCCGCTCGATTCGTGCATCTTGAGCGCCAGCGGCTCGTCGGTCAGGTTGACCACGAATTCGCCCGTACGCTCGATGTTGCTCCAGGTGTCCTTGATGCGTCCATCCGGCCGCTTGTTGATCGCGAACATGCAGAGCGGCGGGTCTTCGGCGAAGACGTTGAAGAAGCTGAACGGCGCGGCGTTGATCGTGCCCGTCGGTCCCATGGTGGTCACCCAGGCGATCGGCCGCGGCAGAACGAAGGCGGTCAGGACCTTGTAGCGCTCGTGCGGCGTCAGGTCGTCGGAAGCGTATTGCATCTCTGTGTTCCTCAGTTCGACGGTTCGACTTTGACGCCGGTGCGCTCGCTGATCAGCTTGTAGTGCTCCGGGCGGCGGTGCTTGGCGAAATTGAACGTGGTGTTGCGGATGTACTCGCCGAGGCCGAGATCGCAATCGTACGAGATGACCTCGTCATCCTCGGTCGTGCCCTTGGCCACGATCTCGCCGGTCGGCGCGACGATCACCGAGCCGCCATGCAGCCAGAACCCGTCTTCCTTGCCGGCCTTGGCCGTCGCGACGACCCAGATGCCGTTCTGGTAGGCAGCTGCCTGCAGCGACAGCATGTGATGGAACACGCGCAGATAAGGCGGCTCGTGGGGTGCATAGACGTTGTCGCTCGGCGTGTTGTAGCCCAGCACCACCATCTCGGCACCCTTCAGCGCCATGACGCGGAAGGTCTCGGGCCAGCGGCGGTCATTGCAGATGCATTGGCCGACGATCACCTCGTCCTTGAACATCTTCCAGACGTTGAAGCCGAGATTGCCGACCTCGAAATACTTCTTCTCGAGATGCTGGTACGGCACCGTCGGACGATGCTCGTCATGGCCCGGCAGATGCACCTTGCGGTACTTGCCGATCAGCCGTCCGTCGGGTCCCACGAGGATCGACGTGTTGAAGTGGTGCGTAGAGCCCTCTTCCTCGGTGCGCTCGGCGTAGCCCAGGTAGAAACCGATCCCCTTCTCGCGTGCCAGTTCGAACAGCGGCAGGGTGTCCGGGCTCGGCATCTGGCTCTCGAAATACTTCTCGACCTCATTTGGATCTTCCATCCAGTAGCGCGGGAAGAAGGTCGTGAGCGCGAGTTCCGGGAACACGATGAACTTGGAGCCGCGGCTGTCGGCTTCCTTGAGCATCTCCATCATGCGCTTGACCACGCTCGCCCGGCTGTCGGCGAGGTTGATCGGACCCAGCTGGGCAGACGAGACTTTCAGACGGCGGGACACTTGCTTCACTCCTCTAGAACAGCGGCTTCAGGCCGAAGCGCGACATGGCCTGCAGTTCGGGCGCGGACTGCCCGATCGGCTTGGACGAATCGGGCGAGGCGCAAGGCAGGAACTGGCCGGAGCCGCGCTCGGCATTCAGCTTGCCGTCCTCGACCACGACGCGGCCGCGGCTCACGACGGTGATCGGCCAGCCCTTGATCTGGCGGCCCTCGTAGGGCGTGTAGCCGACATTGTCGTGCAGGTCCTTCCAGGTGACCGTGACGTCCTTGTCGGCGTCCCAGATCGCGAAGTCGGCATCCGAGCCGACGGCGATGGTGCCCTTGCGCGGATAGAGGCCGTAGAGCTTGGCGTGATTGGCCGACGTGAGCGCCACGAACTGCTGCAGGGTGATGCGGCCCTTCTGGACGCCCTCCGAAAACAGCATCGGCAGCCGGATCTCGATGCCGGGCACGCCGTTGGCCATCTCCTTGAAGGTCGTCTTGTCGCCCTTGGGGATCTTGCCGCCGGCATTGAACTGATACGGCGCATGGTCGGAGGAGAAGGTCTGGAACGTGCCGTCCTTCAGCGCCGCCCATACGGCCTCCTGTGCCGCCGAATCGCGCGGCGGCGGGCTGCAGCACCACATGGCGCCCTCGACGCCGGGCTTGTCCATGTCGTCGGCGGTC
>JAKFVZ010000396.1 GCA_021732965.1 Reyranella sp. | reverse complement strand
CAACACCAACCTCATGCTGAGGAGCGCTCCGCAGGAGCGCGTCTCGAAGCATGGGCACGAGCACCGCGTTTGTTGTCCATCCTTCGAGACGGCCCTTCGGGCCTCCTCAGAGTCTGGCCGGAAATGAATGCAGCTAAAACAAGGGTTTATGAACAGCCCAAATAACCTCACCCTGAGGAACATCGCGCAGCGATGTGTCTCGAAGGGTGGGAACGCGCACCTTGCCTGTTGCCCATCCTTCGAGACGCGCCGCTTCGCGGCGCTCCTCAGGATGAGGTAAGTGCTTGAATCGATTCAATTCATTTCCGGCCAGACTCTCAGGATGAGGTGGGGGCTTGATCTATCTGCATCGGAAGGACTCTAGCGGACGGCGCCGGACGCCCGCATCTTCTCGATCTCGGCGTCGCTGTACCCGGCGCCGGCAAGGATCGCGTTCGTATGCTCGCCAAGCGTCGGCGCATGCGTCTCGACCGGCCGCTCTCCACCCGAGAACTTGTTGGCCCGCCGGGAACGACGGATGCGGCCTTCGCTGGGATGGTCCTCGGGCTGGAAGAAACCGACATCGCCGAGATGCGGATCGGTCAGCAGGTCGTCGATCGTATTGTAGCGCGCCGCCGGCACGTCGAGCCGGTCGAAGATCTCCAGCCATGCCGCCGTCGTCTTTTGCGCCAGCCCCGCCTTGCGGACCTCGAAGTAGGCGGCAGCGTTGTTGGTCCGCGCGAAGGCGCTGTCGAAGCGCGGGTCGGTCTTGAGTTCGGGACGGCCGATCGCGTCGAAGAAGGCGAAGGCCTGCTGGTTGGTGTTGGGCCCGACGGTGATGTAGCTGTCCTTCGTGGGCAGGGGGCGGTAGTCGGGGCTGAGCAGCCGGCCGTCGCCGCTGGGGCCAATCGGTGGATCGAAGGTCGCGGCACCGAGATGCTCGCTCGACACGAACGAGGCCATGTTCTCGAGCATGGGCACGTCGATCGCCTCGCCCTGGCCAGTCTTCTCGCGCCGATAGAGCGCGAAGCCGATGCACTGGGCGGCGATGAGGCCCGTCGTGTGGTCGCTCATCACCATCGGCACGAAGCGCGGCTCGCCGGTGGCGCGCTCCAGCGTGCCGGCGACGCCCGACAGGCTCTGCACGATCGGGTCGTAGGCGGGGCGGTTGTAGTATCGGCCGCCGCGACCGAAGGCGAGGATCGAGCAATGGATCAGCCGCGGGTTCTTCTTCGCGAGACTCGCGTGGTCGAGGCCGGCGCGTGTGAGCGCCTCAGGCCGCACGTTGCTCACGAACACGTCGGCCTTCTCGATCAGCCGATGCAGTGCCGCGAGCCCGTCCGGCTGCTTGATGTCGAGCACGATCGACTGCTTGTTGCGGTTGAAGTTGATGAACTTGCCCGACATGCCGGGATTGCGGCTGCCCTGCGCCATGGTGCGTAAAAGATCGCCGCCCGGGGCCTCGACCTTGATGACCTCGGCGCCGTAGTCGGCCAGCGTGCGCGTGCAGATCGGCCCGACGACCACCGTCGTCAGGTCCACGACCTTCACGCCCGAAAGCGGGCCGCCGCTCACGCCGAGAACTCCAGGTCCATCTCGCCGCACAGAACGCCGTTCTTGTCGGCCGCCCAGAGCCTGAGCTTGCCGTCCTTCTGTTCTTCGCCGCGCACGTCGATGAGGTCGCCGACCCAGAGCGGATGCACGAGGCGGGCGGTGTACCCGGTCAGGTTGCCCTTCGCGTGCTTCAGCGCCGCGTCGACCATCAGGTGCATCGACAGGCCGCCGTTGGAGACGATGGCCGGATAGCCTTCCTCGCTGCGCGTGTAGTCGCCGTCGTAGTGGATGCGATGGGCGTTCCACGTGATGCCGCCGTAGCGGAAGTTGAGCGTGTTGGTGAGCTGAGTCGTCTCGGTCCAGGCCTGGTCGGTGCGCGCCTGCGCGGCGACCGTCGCTGTGGTCTTCTGGCCCGGCGGCACGGCGGGGCGGTAGATCGCGTCGAACGTGTCGGACGCGATGGTCCTCCCGCCCTGTTCGATCGTGTGGCGCATCGTCAGCACGAAGATATCGCCCGAGCGACCGGTCTTGGGAATGATGTCGGCGACCTCGGCCTTCTTGACCGCGGGTTCGCCGGCCTTGAGGCGGCCCATGATCTGGACGCGGCGGCCGGCGCCCATGCGGCGCGGCATCGGGATCGGCGGGAGGACGATACCCTTGTTGGGATGGCCGTCGGGACCCAGCTCGCCCTGACGGACGGTCTCGGCGAAGAAGACGGTGAACCAGTGCGGCGGCAGCTCCTGGCCGCGCTTGATGCTGTCGGGATCGACGTCGAAGGTCGCGGCGACGCGGCGGACGGCCATCATGCCGATATCGTCCTCGACCGTGCGCACCCGCCCGATCCAGGGACGCAGTGTCTCCATCGCCTCGTCCATCCAGCCCATATCCGTTTCCTCAGAAGTGTTGCGGCGCGCATCCTCCAACAAAAGAAGGGCCCGCAACAGCGGGCCCTTCCATGATCCGAAAGATCGGAAAAGATCAGATCGAGTAGTACATCTTGTACTCGATCGGGGCCGGCTGGTGTTCCCAGTTGTAGACCTCTTCCCACTTGAGTTCCATGTAGGCGTCGATCTGGTCGTCGGTGAACACGCCGCCCTTGGTGAGGAACGAGCGGTCGGCGTCGAGGGCGTTGAGGGCCTCGCGCAGCGAGCCGGCGACGGTCGGGACCTTCGACAGTTCTTCCGGCGGCAGGTCGTACAGGTTCTTGTCCATCGGGTCGCCCGGATGGATCTTGTTGTTGATGCCGTCGATGCCGGCCATCAGCATCGCCGCGAAGGCGAGGTACGGGTTGGCCGAAGGGTCCGGGAAGCGGACCTCGACGCGCTTGCCCTTCGGCGAGGCCGAGTAGGGGATGCGGCACGAGGCCGAGCGGTTGCGCGACGAGTAGGCCAGGAGCACCGGCGCCTCGAAGCCCGGGATGACGCGCTTGTAGGAGTTGGTGCTGGCGTTGGTGAAGGCGTTCAGCGCCTTGGCGTGCTTGATGATGCCGCCGATGTAGTACAGCGCCGTCTCCGACAGGTCGGCATAGCCCGAACCGGCGAACAGCGGCTTGCCGTCCTTCCAGATCGACTGATGGCAGTGCATGCCCGAGCCGTTGTCGCCGTAGAGCGGCTTCGGCATGAAGGTCAGCGACTTGCCGTAGCTGTGGGCGACGTTGTGCAGCGAGTACTTGTACTTCTGCACGTTGTCGGCGGTCTTCACGAGCGTGTCGAACTTGAAGCCGAGCTCGTTCTGGGCCGGGGCCACCTCGTGATGGTGGATTTCCATGGTGAGGCCCATGTCGGTGCAGACCGTCATCATCTCGGCGCGCAGGTCGTTGTGCGTGTCGACCGGCTGGACCGGGAAGTAGCCACCCTTGACGCCCGGACGATGGGCCAGGTTGCCGCCTTCGACGGCAACGCCGGAGTTCCACGGCGATTCGTTCGAGGAGATGCTGTAGAAGCTGCCCTGCATCTGGACGTCGAAGCGGACGTCGTCGAACACGAAGAATTCGAGTTCGGGGCCGAACACGGCGGTGTCGCCGATGCCGGACGACTTCATGAACGCTTCGGCGCGCTTGGCCGTCGAGCGCGGGCAGCGGGCGTAGAGCTGGCCGGTCGAGGGCTCGACGACGTCGCAGCTGATGATCAGCGTGGTCTGGGCCGAGAAGGGGTCGAGCACGGCGGTCGACGGATCCGGCATCAGGATCATGTCGGACTCGTTGATCGCCTTCCAGCCGGCGATCGAGGAACCGTCGAACATCACGCCGTCCTCGAAGGTGCCTTCGTCGGTGGCGGACGCCATGCGGGCCGTGTGCTGCCACTTGCCGCGAGGATCGGTGAAGCGGAAGTCAACGAACTTGACGTCCTTTTCCTTGATCATCGCCAGAACCTGTTTGGCATCCATTGTCGGTCGTCCCTCTACTTGTGGTTTACTGCTTCAGCCCCCAAAGGCCGGGTCCTCATACGGCGGCGTCACCACGCTCACCAGTACGAATTCGGATCGCGTCGTCGATGCTCGACACGAAAATCTTGCCGTCGCCGATGCGACCGGTATGCGCCGAACTGCGGATCGCCTCGACGGCCTTCTCGACCATCTCGTCCTCGATGACGAGCTCGAGCTTCACCTTCGGCAGGAAGTCGACGACATACTCGGCGCCGCGATACAGTTCGGTATGGCCTTTCTGCCGGCCGAAGCCCTTGGCTTCGAGAACCGTGATGCCTTTGAGGCCGATCTGATTGAGGGCGTCCTTCACCTCATCGAGCTTGAAGGGCTTGATGATCGCTTCAATCTTCTTCATGTGGCTAAAGACACTCCGCACGCAGGCACCGGGCCCTCCCGGTCGGGATAGCCCGTATGCCACATGAGGAAGCATAAACCATGCCAAGATTTTCCACAGGCCGATGCGGGAAATCCGGCGACAGTCTGTCTGTTTAGAAGGCGAAACGCCCAATTTATCGGCAGAAAATTGGTCAATTGGAAGGCAGCAGAGAATCCCCAATGAAACCCGCAAACTCGACCATGTCCGCCCTCG
>JAKFVZ010000395.1 GCA_021732965.1 Reyranella sp. | reverse complement strand
CGGATCTCGATCATCTTCTCGTAGGCCTGGTTATGATCTTCTCGCTCTTGGCGTACTGCTCGGCGAGGAAGTCGATCATCGGCGTGTGCATCAGGCCGGGCAGGATCGCGTTACAGCGGATGCCCTTCTCCGCATATTGCGAGGCGATCGCCATGGTGAGCGAGTTCACCGCGCCCTTGCTGGCGTTGTAGGCGAGATACGAGATGCCCTTGGGGCTGCGGATCGAGGCGATCGAACTCACGTTCACGATCGCGCCCTTCCCCTGCTTTTCCATGATCGGCAGCACGTGCTTGGCCGTGAGGAAGAAGCTCTTCACATTGACGTCGAAAACGCGGTGCCACTCGTCCTCGCTCAGCTCGACCGGCCCGCCCTGCGAGCCGATGCCGACATTGTTGTCGAGGATGTCGATGCGGCCCCACTTCGCCATGCACACATCGACCATCGCCTTCACGCTGACATTGTGGGACGCGTTGGCCTCGAAGGCGACGGCGACGTCCTTGCCGACTTCCTTCTCGATCAGCTCCACCGTCTCCTCGGCCGCGGCCCGCTTCAGGTCGACGCAGAACACCTTGGCGCCCTCGCGCGCGAAGGTAATCGCGGTGCACTTGCCGTTGCCCCAGCCCGGCCCGCTCGATCCCGCGCCGACGACGATCGCCACCCTGTCCTTCAGCTTGCCCGACATGCCGCTTCGCTCCCGCGTTACTTTCGTCTTTTCTTCCGCAAATGATGGGTGAGAGCCAGCGCAATGCAATGGCGCAGTTCTCTGACCGGAATACGCTCCCGGGCGCCGAAGTGGATGGCCCGCTCGCCTTCATAGGCGAATGTCTCCGGATAGAGCTCACGGAACTGGCCGACCAATCCGCTCTGGCAATGGAAGTAGACGGCGTAGCCACCGCCATCGCCCTTCAGCCGGTCGATGCGCACGGTGGTGCCGCTGCCGGTCTCCCCGGTGAGATAGCTGGGCTGGCCCCATTTCAGCGTCTCTGTGAGTGCGCCAACGCCCCCGGTCGCGGCCGCGACCTCGAAGATCGTCTCGCGCAGCGCCATCAACCGCTTGCGCGTGTCGGGCGCATAGGCCCCGAACACAGCCGCCACCTTCGGATCGGCAAAGCGCTTCATGCCCGAAGCCTAGCACGAAGCGGGGCTGGCGACGCGGCCTCCTGCGTGGAATGCTCCCGGCAACAAGAAGAACCGGAGGAGCGTCCATGCGTCGTCGTGCGTTCACCGCCTCGGCCCTGGCCTCGGTCGCGGCCCCTGCCTTCGCCCAGCCGCAATGGCCCAGCAAGCCGCTCCGCCTGGTCATCCCCTATCCGCCCGGCGGCCCGTCGGACGTGTCGAGCCGCATCGTCATGGAGCGAGCCGCCCAGCTCCTCGGCCAGGGCGTGCTGTTCGACAACAAGGCCGGCGCCTCGGGCATGATCGGCGCGGAGTTCGTGAAGAACCAGCCGGTCGACCATCACACGTTCCTGACGACGACGACGGCGATGGTCTGCATCACCCGCCATCTGCAGGCGATCCCGTTCGATCCGGAGCGCGATATCGTTCCCGTGTCGCGCATGACGACCTCGTGGGGCGCCTTCGCCGTGCATCCGTCGGTGCCGGCCAACACGGTCGCGGAGTTCGTGGGCTACGCAAAGGCCAATCCCGGCAAGCTGAACTACGGCTCGGCCGGCCTCGCCACCATCACCCACCTGTTCGGCGAGATGCTCTGCCTCGAGGCCGGCATCAGGATGACCCACGTCCCCTATCGCGGCAGCGCCCCGGCGACCAACGCGCTGCTGGCCGGCGAGATCCAGGCGCAGTTCGACCAGACGACCCTGCCGCACATCAAGGCCGGCAAACTCCGCGCCCTCGCGATCCTGGCCGAGGTCCGCCATCCCGACTTCCCCGATGTGCCGACGCTGCAGGAGACCGGCTACGGCAAGGAGAGCGGCGATTCATGGTTCGGCATCCTCGCTCCCGCAGGCACCTCGCCCGAGGCCATCGCGCGCCTCGACAAGGCCATCGCCGACGCTCTCCGCGCACCCGACATCGTCCAGAAGGTCCACAACGGGGGCATGCGCGTGACCTATCTCGATCCCACGGACTTCCGGGCAAAGATCGGCACCGAGAGCGCGATGTTCGGCAACATCATCCGGAAGGGCGGCATCAAGCTGCCATGAGCGGACTCAGCGCTTTCGGGGGTCCGCCGACCAAAGGCCGGGCCAGAGGAGCGACAACATCAGCACCGTCAGCAGGCCGCCGCCCGCCATCACGAAGGCGAAGCGGTAGCCCGCGAGGAAGCCCGCCATGTTCATGAAACCCTGCGCGCCGTGGGCCTGCAGCGCCGTCAGGACCGAGGCGCCGGCCACGATGCCGATGGTGCGGGTCAGCAGCGACAGGCTGCCCGCGACGCCGCGATCGCGCGGCGGCAGGGTCGCGGTCACGATGTCGGTATAGGCGACGGTGAGCAGACCCTGCCCCACGCCTTCCAGGACCAGCAACGCGGCCACCACGAGCACAGGCGTGTCGATCCCGGTGAAGCCCAGCGGCAGCAGGCCGAGGCCGACGCAGGCGATGCCGGCGAAGACGGTGGGCCGCTGGCCGATGCGGCGCACCAGGAAGGCCGAGAGCGGCGCGCCGGTCAGGCTGCCGCCGAAGGCCATCGCCAGCACGATGCCGACGCCCAGCGGCGTCAGCTTCAGCACATTCACCAGGTAATACGGCGTGAGCAGCAGGATCGCGAAACCCGCGAGGTTGGCCAGCGCGTTCAGCACGTTGGGGATGGTGAAGCGCGGATCGGCGAAGAGCGCGGGCCGGATGATCGGCTCGGACACGCTGTTGGCGCGGCGCACGTAGGAAAACAGCAGGGCCAGCGCCACGACGGCCATGCCCAGCGCCCAGAGGCCCGCGATCTCCCTGCGCTGCGAGAAGACCAGCGAGAGCAGCAGCGTGCTCATGCAGGCCGCCAGCAGCACCGCGCCCAGCGCATCGAACGGCCGTGAGTCGGGCTTCGGCGACGGCAGCAAGCCCGACAGCGCCAGCGCCGCCAGGGCGATCGGCACGCGCACCCAGTAGACGGCGGGCCAGCCCCACAACTCGACCAGCACGCCGCCAAGAACGGGACCGACCGCAGCGGCAATCGCCATCGTGCTGGCGAAGCCCGCCAGGGCCTTGGTGCGATCGCTCTCGGGGAACAGCGAAGTGGCCAGCGCCGGCGTGCAGGACAGCGCCAGCGCCGTGCCGATCCCCTGCACGCCGCGCGCCCACAGGAACAGCGGCCAGTCGGGCGCCGCGGCGCAGGCCGCGCAGCCGATCGCGGAGATCGCGAGGCCGATGCGGAAGATCAGCCGATGGCCGAACAGGTCACCCAGCTTGCCGCAGACCAGCATCAGCGAGCCGTAGACCAGCACGTAGCATATCACGAGCCACTGCACGTCGCCCAGCGCCAGCCTGAAGTGCGCCGTGATCGCGGGCAGCGCCACGTTGACCGCAATGTCGAGCGGCGCCAGCGACGCGCCCAGCCCGACGACGGCGAGGCCGAAGGACGGACGGATCGTCATGGGAGCGCGCAACTCCAGTTGCGCTCATGAGTCATGAAAAGGGCGCCATGGAGTGGCGCGCTCCAATGATCAAAGATGCTTCTTCAGGAATTCGAGCATCCGCTCCCAGGCGGCATTGGCCGACTTCACGTCGTAGGCCTCGCTGCGTTCGCTGAAGAAAGCGTGCGCGGCGTCGTAGCGGAAGATCTCCGGCGAATGCCCGGCGGCCTTCATCGCCTTCTCGAGCGCGTCGACGGCGGCCGGCGTGCACCAGTCGTCCTTGTTGGCGAAGTGGCCCTGCAGCGGCACCTTGATCTTGGCCGGATCGGCCAACTGTCCCGGCGGGATGCCGTAGAAGGGCACGCCGCAGGAGATGCCGCCGATGCGGGCACAGGCCGCGATGGTGAGCGCGCCGCCCATGCAGAAGCCCATCACGCCGACCTTGCCGCCCATTCCCGCGAGATGCTTCACCGCGCCGGCGATGTCCTGGTCGGAAGCGCCGACGAAGTCGAGGCCGCTCATCATGTGGTTGGCTTCGTCCGGCTTCTGCGTCACGCGGCCCTTGTAGAGATCGGGCGCCAGCGCGTTGAAACCCTGCCGCGCGAAGCGGTCGGCGACACCGCAGATCTGGTCGTTGAGGCCCCACCATTCCTGGATCACCACGATCCCCGGCTTGCCCTTCCCGGCTTCGGCCAGATAGCCCTTGCAGGTCGATCCGTCGGGACGCTTGAAGTCGATCAGACTGCCCATGTGATTGTCCTCCTCAATCTCGATGCCGCCAAAAGATGCTTCGCTTCGGCCAGCATGACAACATTCCTCATTGCGCAATCACTTCATGTTCCTCTCCCCCTTGGGGGAGAGGCTAGGTGAGGGGCGCTTGCCAGGAGCGCCTGTTCGATCTCCGTCCATATACCTTCCGGATTCTCGACAACTTGATTTGCCCAGAATCGCAGTACAAGCCATCCGTCCCGTTTAATCGCCGCCGTGCGTAGATTATCGGCGTCAACTTGGAAGGCATGATGATCGC
>JAKFVZ010000277.1 GCA_021732965.1 Reyranella sp. | reverse complement strand
CGCTGCTCGGCGGCGAGAACGACGACCGGATCAACATCAGCGGCACCGCGATCGATTACGTCATCGACGGCGGGAGCGGCGACGATACGCTCGGCCTGTTCGGGGCGGCGACCGTCGTCGACTTCTAGCGGTCCTCAGTGACCGGCGTCGAGCATTTCGTCGGCAGCAACGCCGCCGACACGATCACCTTGATGGCCAGCCAGTTCGTGACCTTCGACTCGTTCGACGGCGGTGCCGGCACCGACACGGTCAAGCTGAAGGTGGAGGGCGTCGTCGACGCCTCGCTCGAGACGAAGCCCGAGGTCCTCAATGTCGAGGTCATCCAGGTCTTCGGCGGGGCGGGCGACGACACGTTCACGGTGAACATCGAGCAGTTCACTGCGATCAACGCCTTCTTCATGTCGAACGGGGCCGACACGCTGAACGTGATGACGAGCGGCGACGTCGATTTCACGGCTCTGTTCCCCACGCTTTCCGGCGTCGAGACCGTCAACCTGATCGGGACGAGCGGCACCATCCGCATGAGCGTGGCGCAGTTCGCCAAATTCACCTCGATCTCCGACGAGCTGAACGTGGTGCTGGCCGATACCGGGGCGCGCCTGAAGCTCTACACGCCGGCCCAGATCGGCGCGCTGGCGGCGGCCGGCGTCGACTCGCTCGATGCGACCGACGGCATCCTGGCCCTCACTGTGGCCCAGTTCCGCGCACTGGGCACGGTCGCCCTGACCTCGACCGACGTCGTCACCCTGGCCGATACCGGCGCCAACCTCGCCACCCTCACCACGACCGAGCTGATTGCCGCGGCGGCGGCCGGCGTCGACAGGATCGATGCGACCAACAACGTGCTGTCGCTGACGGTCGACCAGTATCGCGCTCTGGTCGGCGAGATCGGCCTCACGGCCAAGGACGTGATCACGCTGGCCGATACCGGCGAGAACCTGGCCGACCTGACGCTGGCCGAGATCGCCGCGCTCACCTCCAACTTCATCGACAAGCTCGATGCCACCGACGGCGTGCTCACGTTGAGCCTTGCCAAGATCCAGGCCCTCGACAAGGTGGCCCTGACCGCGAGCGACGTCGTGACCGCCACGGCGACCGGGGCCGAGTTCTCCGCCCTGACGACCACCGACATCAGGCTGCTGGGGACCAAGGGCGTCGACTTCTTCGACGCGACCGACGACGCCGTGTTCTTCACCAAGAACCAGTACCTGGCGCTGGTCACGATCAAGGTCGTGTCGAGCGACGAGGTCGTGCTGCGCGATTCCGGTGGACAGCTCATCGCCCTCACGCCCGCCCAGTTCGCGGGCCTGGCCGACCGTGGGTTCGACCGGATCGATTCGACCACCGACGCGCTCACCCTGTCCGCCGCCCAGTATGGCGCGCTGGGCACCGTGGTGCTGACGGCCGGCGACGTCGTGCTGCTGCGCGACACCGGCGCCGCCATCGGCAGCCTGTCGATCGTCGAGTTCCAGGAGCTGGTCGCCAAGGGCATCGACAAGATCGATGCCACCGACAATGTGCTGACGGTCAACGTGGCCAAGGTCGCGGGCCTGGTGCCGGGCATGCTGACCACCTCGGACGTGGTCACGCTGTCGGACACCGGCACGGCGATCGGCGCCATGTCGGTCACGGACATCGCGGGGCTGGCGGCCAAGTTCATCGACCGGATCGACAGTGTGAACGGCGTTCTTTCACTCACCGTGGCGCAGTACCAGGCGCTGGGCACGGTCACGCTGACGGCCGACGACACGATCACGCTGGCCGACACCGGCGCCAACCTGGCGGCGCTCTCGGGCTCGCAGCTCGCGGCCCTGGCCGGCAAGGGGATCGACCGCATCGACGCCACGGACAACGCGCTGTCGCTCACGCTGGCCAAGCTGCAGGCCCTGGGCACGGTTGCGCTGGTCGCCGCGGACGTGGTGACCCTGGCCGATACGGCCACGGTCCTGAACGCGCTGACGCCCGCCGAGATCTCGGCCCTTGCCGGCAGGGGCGTGGACCGCATCGATTCGCTGAACAACACGCTCACCTGGTCGGTGCCGCAGGCGCTGGCCCTGGGCACCGTCACGCTGACGGCGGCGGATTCCGTGACCGTGGTGGGCACGGGCGCGGAGATCGCCGCGCTCACGAGCGCCCAGATCGCCACCCTTGCGGCCCGCGGCGTCGACAGGCTCGACGCCAGCGACGACGCGCTGACGCTCACCCGGGCGCAGTTCCTCGCGCTGGGCACGATGACCGTTGCCGCCGCCGACGTCGTCGTCCTGGCCGACACCAGCGGTGCGCTGCTGGGTCTCACGCCGGCCCAGTTCGGCGCCATGGCCGCCGCCGGCATCGACCGGATCGACGCGACCGACAACGTCGTGATCCTGAGCGCGGCCCAGTACCTCGGCCTCGGCAGCGTCGCGCTCACGGCCGGCGACGCCGTCACCCTGCGCGACACCGGCGCCAACATCGCGGCCCTGTCGGCGGCTGTCTTCGCCGGCCTCGCCGCCAAGGGCGTCGACAAGATCGACGCCAACGACAACGCGCTCACCCTGACGGTGGCGCAGGTCGACGGTCTCGCCGCCGGTATGCTCACCGCCTCCGACGTGGTGACGCTGGCCGATGCCGGTGGGACGATCTCCGCCCAGGCCGATGCCTTCTTCACGGGCCTCGCGGGCAAGGGCGTTGACCGGATCGACGCCACCGACGACGTGCTGTCGCTGACCGTGGCGAAGTATCTCGGCCTCGGCGCCGTTGCCTTGACCGCTGCGGACATGGTGACGCTGGCCGATTCGGGCGCGAATCTCGCGGCGCTTTCGGCCTCCCAGATCGCGGCCCTCGCGGGCAAGGGCGTCGATGCGATCGATGCCACGAACAACGTGCTCTCGCTGACCTTCGCCAAGCTGCAGGCGCTGGGAACGGTGACGCTGGCTGCCGGCGATACGGTGACGCTGGCCGATACGACCGCCGCTCTCGAGGCCATGTCGGCCTCCGACATTGCGGCCCTGGCGGGCAAGGGCGTCGACCGCATCGATTCGCTCAACAACACGCTGAGCCTGACCGTTGCCAAGGGCCAGGCCCTGGGTGACGTCGTCCTGACGGCTTCGGACGTCGTGACGGCGGCCGACACGAGTGTGGAACTTCAGTCGCTTTCGGTTGAAGACTTCGCTTCGCTCGCGGGCGTCCTGGTCGACAGGATCGACGCCACGGACAACGTGCTGGCGCTGACGCTCGCCAAGTTGCAGGCGCTGGGCACCGTTGCGCTGACCCCCGCCGACGTGGTCACGCTGGCCGATACCAGCATCGTCCTGAACGCGCTGACGCCGGAAGAGATCGCGGCCCTCGCGGCGAAGGGCGTCGACCAGATCAACGCGACGGACGACGCGCTCATCCTGTCGGTGGCGCAGTACCGCGCGCTCGGCACGATCGCCCTGTCCCAGGCCGACTATGTGATCCTGGCCGACACGTCGGCCAACCTGGCGACGCTGACACCGGCCGAGAATGCGGCCCTGACGGCCAAGGGAATCGACGAGGTCCAGAGCTCGGGCTCCACGACGGTCGAGACGTCGCTGGCCACCTTCAAGCTCGACGACGGCATCGACAACCTGACGTTCATCGGCGAGGGGGCATTCACCGGTACCGGCAACGAGATCGCCAACACGATCACCGGCGGTGCCTCGGGGGATACGCTGAGCGGCCTCGGCAGCAACGACACGCTGGTCGGCCTCGACGGCGACGACCTGCTGATCGGCGGCCTGGGGGCCGATACCCTCAATGGCGGCAATGGCGCGGACTATGTTGCCTATCGCAACGCGACCGCGGGCCTCACGGTATCGCTTGCCGATCCGTCGACCAACACGGGGGAGGCTCTCGGCGACATCTTCATCAGCATCGAGCGTCTCGAGGGATCGGCGTTCAATGACATCCTGACGGGCGACGCCACGGACAATGCCCTGCGCGGCGGGCTCGGGGCGGATGCGCTGAACGGCGGCGCGGGCCGCGACACAGCGTCATACTTCTACGCAACGGCGGGTCTCACCGTCTCGCTGGCCACCCCGGCCAACAACACCGGCGAGGCGGTCGGCGATACGTACAATTCGATCGAGAATATCTCAGGGTCGGCATTCGACGACATCCTGACCGGGAATGACAGCGACAATACCTTGCTGGGCAACGGCGGCGCCGACGTGATGGATGGCGGCGGCGGGTTCGACTACGTCTCCTACTCCAACGCCACCAGCGCCGTGACGGCCTTCCTCGATGAGACCATCCACAATACCGGCGAGGCGGAGGGCGACACCTACATTTCGATCGAAGCTCTCGCGGGTTCCAGATTCAACGATACGCTCGTCGGCGATGCGGCAAGCAACTGGCTTGAAGGCGGGCTGGGCTTCGATATCCTGAACGGCAGCGGCGGGTTCGACTACGCGTCCTACTTCAGCGCCAATAGCGCCGTACGGGCATCCCTGATCGACCCGTGGAACAACACCGGCGAGGCCTTCGACGCCTACACGTCCATCGAAGGCCTGGCCGGATCCAGGTTCGACGATGTGCTCATCCGCGACAATT
>JAKFVZ010000283.1 GCA_021732965.1 Reyranella sp. | reverse complement strand
CGCCAGATGGACCGGTAGAAATTGGAGCGGGCGAAGGGATTCGAACCCTCGACCCCGACCTTGGCAAGGTTGTGCTCTACCCCTGAGCTACGCCCGCGCTCCGTATCCGGCTGGGTAGGTCGCCGGAAGGCGGCTCTGATAGGGCTTTTCCGCCGCCTTGGCAAGAGGCTGTCGAGACCCTCATCCGCGCGCCAGGAGACGCTGCAGATACTTGCCGTATTCGCTTTCGCGGATCGGCTGGATCAGCTTCTCGAAGGCGCCGTCGTCGATGTAGCCCTTGCGCCAGGCGATTTCCTCGGGACTGCCGATCTGCAGGCCCTGGCGTTCCTCGACCGTCTCGACGAACTGGGCGGCCCGCAGCAGGCTCGAGGGCGTGCCGGTGTCGAGCCAGGCATAGCCGCGGCCCAGCCGCTCGACGGTGAGCCGGCCTTCCTTAAGGTAGTGGGCATTGATGTCGCTGATCTCCAGTTCGCCGCGGGCCGAGCGCGGAACCTGGGTGGCCACGTCGCAGACGTCGGAATCGTAGAAATAGAGCCCGGTGACGGCCCAGTTCGACTTGGGCTGCTTCGGCTTCTCCACGATGCTGACCGGTCGTTGGTCGGCATCGAACTCCACGACGCCATAGGCGGTGGGATCGGCCACCCAATAGGCATAGACCCACGCACCCGTGCCGTCGGCGCCGCGTCCCGCCACCTCGGGCAGCGAATCGCCGTAGAACAGGTTGTCGCCCAGGATCAGGCCGACCCGCGAATTGCCGATGAAGCTGCGTCCGATGATGAAGGCCTCGGCGATGCCGCCGGGCCTGGGCTGTGCCTGATAGGAGACGTTGATGCCCCATTGCCGGCCGTCGCCGAACAGGCGGCGATAGGCCTCTTCGTCGCCCGGATTGACGATCAGCAGGATGTCCCGGCAGCCCGCCAGCATCATCGTGGTCAGCGGGTAGTAGACCATCGGCTTGTTGTAGACAGGCAGGAGCTGCTTGTTGGCCGCCCGTGTCATGGGGTAGAGCCGCGAGCCGCTGCCGCCCGAAAGAACGATACCCTTCATTCCAGCCATCTAACGCACCCCCATGCTCAGCCCGCAACAACTCTTGAGCCGACTCGACGAGCTCGGCATCGCCCACCGCACCGTCGAGCACCCGCCCGTCTTCACGGTCGAGGAAGCCAAGGCCCTGCGCGGCAACCTGCCCGGCCATCACATCAAGAACCTCTTTTTGCGCAACAAGAAGGAGGAGATGTGGCTGATCGTGGCATTGGAGGATCGGGCCATCGACCTCAAGCGCCTCGGAGAACGGCTGGGAGCCGGGCGATTCTCGTTCGGCAGCCCGGAGCGGCTGAAGCGCCATCTCGGCGTCGAGCCGGGCTCCGTGACGCCACTGTCGGCGATCAACGATGCCGACCACAAGGTTCGCGTGGTGCTTGATCGCGGCCTGACCGAGGGCGGGCCGATCAACGCCCATCCGCTGGTGAACACCATGACGACGGCGCTGAGCCTTGCCGACCTGCTGCGCTTCTTCGCGGCGACCGGCCACACCCCGGAGTGGCTCGACTTCCCGGTCTGATGTTATATTATAACGGCATGCTTTCCCGCCGCCGTCTCCCGCTTCTCTTCGTGGCACTGGGCCTGTTGCCCGGCCTGCCCGCCGCCGCCCAGACACCGATCAGGGCCGTCGCGACCTTCTCGATCCTGGGCGACCTGGTGGCCGAGGTGGCGGGCGACAAGGTCGTCCTCTCCGTCCTGGTCGGCGCCGACATGGACGCCCATGCCTACCAGCCCCGCCCCAGCGATGCGCGCATGCTGGCCGACGCCCAGCTCCTCGTGAGCAACGGGCTGGGCTTCGAGGGCTGGATCGACCGTCTCGCCAAGGCCGCGCCCTTCAAGGGACGCGCGGTCGTGGCCTCGACCGGCGTCGCCACCCTGGCCGCCGGATCGGGCCACGGGCACGGGCATTCGCATGCCCACGGACCGGATCCGCACTGCTGGCAGGACGTCCGGCGCGTGCGCACCTATGTCGCCAACATCGCCAAGGGTCTCGTCGATGCCGATCCGGCGAACGCCGCGCACTACAAGGAGCGTGCGGCGCAGGCCGACCGCCGCCTCATCGAGCTCGATGCCTGGGTGAAGGCGGAGATCGCCAAGGTACCGGCCGATAAGCGGCGGGCGATCACCGGCCACGATTCGTTTCGCTATTTCTCCGCCGCCTATGGCGTGAAGTTCCAGTCGCCGCGCGGCTACAACACCAGCAGCGAACCCTCGGCCCGCGATGTCGCGCTGCTGATCCGCGAGGCGCGCGAGCAACGCATCAAGGCGCTGTTCGTCGAGAACATGACCAATCCCGGCATGGTCGATCAGATCGCCCGCGAATCGGGCGCCGTCGTCGGCCCGCGCCTCTATACCGACGCGCTGTCAGGCCCGGACGGTCCGGCCCCGACCTACGAGAAGATGATGCAACACAACGTGACGGCCCTCGTCGCGGGCATGCTGAAGAACTAGCGTCGTCGCGAGCACGACAGAACCACCAACACCAACCTCATGCTGAGGAGCGCTCCGAAGGAGCGCGTCTCGAAGCATGGGCACGAGCACTTCGTCTGTTGCCCATCCTTCGAGACGGCCCTTCGGGCCTCCTCAGGATGAGGTAAATGCTTGATCTACCTGAATCGGAAAGACCCTAGACCGCGACGAACGGCAGGCCGGCAACGTTCCGGGTCGCCTGCAGCGTGTTGTACATCAGGCAGGCCACGGTCATCGGGCCGACGCCACCCGGCACCGGCGTGACATGTCCCGCCACCTTCTGCGCCTCGGCGAAGGCAACGTCGCCGACCAGCCGGCTCTTTCCTTCCGGCGTCGGAATCCGGTTGATGCCGACGTCGATCACCGCGGCTCCGGGCTTGATCCAGTCGCCCTTCACGAACTCCGTCCGGCCGATCGCCACGACGAGGATGTCGGCCTGACGACAGACCGCCGGCAGGTCGCGGGTGCGCGAATGGGTGATCGTCACCGTGCAATCGGCACGCAGCAGGAGCTGCGCCACCGGGCGGCCCACCAGATTGGAGCGACCGACAATCACGGCATTGAGGCCTGACAACGAACCCAGCGCGTCCTGCAGCAGCATCGAGACGCCGAGCGGCGTGCACGGCACCGGAAAATCGAGCGGGGCGCCCGGCGCGATCGAGCCCAGGCGGCCGACATTCACCGGATGGAAGCCGTCGACGTCCTTGGCCGGATCGATGGCGATCAGCACCTTCGCCGTGTCGATGTGCTTGGGCAGCGGAAGCTGGACCAGGATGCCGTTGACCGTGGGATCGGCGTTGAGCTGCGCGACCACCGCCAGCAGCTCCGCCTCGGTCGTGTTCTCCGGCAGTTGGTGATCGAAGCTCGCCATGCCGAGTTCGACCGCGAGCTTGCCCTTGCTGCGGACATAGACCTGGCTGGCCGGATCGGCGCCGACCAGCACCGTTGCGAGACCGGGCTTCGGCCCGCCCTTGGCGATCAGGTCGGCCACGCCCGCACCCACGCGCTGGCGCAGGCCGCCCGCGAAGGCTTTTCCATCGATCAGTTTTGCATCAGCCATTCTTGTCCATCCATTCGGCAATCCGTCCGACGAGCGCATCCGGCTCGCCCGCGACGCTGAGCGTCTTCTCTCGCGCCGTCCCGCCGCGCACGATTTCTATGGTCGATTTCGGGACGCGCCAAGCGGCCGCCAGCAAGGCGACGACGGCGGCATTGGCCTTGCCATCCTCGGGCGCCGCCGTCACTGCGGCCTTGAGCGCGCCGTCGGCGGTCCGCTCGAGCACGGATCGCCGCGCCCGCGGCTGCACGCGAAGCTGGATGGTCACGCCGCCGGAGAGGCGACGCAGGAAAACGGGATCGGTCGGCGGGCTGCTCAGCGGAACGTCAGCGAACCAGGGCCGGCCAGACATACTCCCACAGCAGGCTGCGGATGAAGAACAGGCCGAGCAGCAGGATGACGGGCGAGATATCGACGCCGCCGAGATTGGGCAGGATGCGCCGGATCGGACGCAGGACCGGTTCGGTCAGCTTGAAGAGCAGATCGACCACGACCCGGATGAACTGGTTGCGCACGTTCACCACGCCGAACGCCACCAGCCAGCTCATGATCGCGCTCGCGATCACGATCCATGTGTAGATGTCGATGATCTTGTCGATCAGCACCGCCAACGACAGCATCTGGCCTCCACGCCTCGAGGCCGGCCAACCGCCGGCCGCGGCACCCTACTCGGCAGCGATTGTCGATCACAAGCCCATTCAGGCGCGCGTGAGGACGAGTTCGACGCTGCCGAGGCGGACGGAACGCACGGCACTGATGTCGCGCGGACCATGCTCGGGCAACAGCCGGGCGCCGTCGATGAAGGTACCGCCGGGGCTGCCCAGGTCTTCCAGGCCCAGCCTGCGGCCGGAGACCAGAAGGCGGGCATGCGGCTGGCCGACCGACGGATCGGGCACGCTGAGATCGGTCGAGGCGCCCGCCGGCGCGCTCGTCAGCGTGTAGCTGCCCGACGTCCCGTCGATCCCCAGCGAGACCGTGCCGCCAT
>JAKFVZ010000043.1 GCA_021732965.1 Reyranella sp. | reverse complement strand
GACCGCCGCGAACTACTGATCGAGCAGGCCGCATGGACGGCGGCCGAGATGATCCTCGGTCTGGCGCTCGGCCTGTTCCTGGGCGCCGCCATTGCGGTGCTGTTCGCCGCGTCGGCTGGCTGGCGACGCTGGGCGCTGCCGCTGGTCATCGTCTAGCAGGCCGTGCCCGTCATCGCGGTCGCGCCGCTGCTTGTCCTCTGGCTGGGCTACGGCATGGCCTCCAAGGTCGCGATGGCTGCCCTCGTGATCTTCTTTCCGGTTGTCAGCAGTCTCTACGACGGATTGCGCCGCACCGACCCCGGCTGGCTCGAACTGGCGCGGACGATGGATGCCTCGCCGCGCGCCATCCTCCTGCAGGTCCGGCTGCCAGCCGCCCTGCCCGCCTTCGCCTCGGGCGCGCGCATCGCCGCCGCCGTGGCGCCGATCGGCGCGGTGATCGGCGAATGGGTCGGCGCCAGCGCCGGTCTGGGTTTCCTGATGACCCAATCGCTCGCGCGCGGCCAGACGCCGCTCGCCTTCGCCGCCCTATTCATCCTCTGCCTGCTCGGGCTCTCGCTCTACGTTGCGACGGACCGGCTGGCGCGACGGCTCGTGCCCTGGCAACCCTTTCAAGGAGACTGACCATGCCCTTCGTGACCCGACTGATCGCCGTACTCGTGCTGTGTTGCCTGGCCCTTCCGGCCAGCGCGCAGGACAAGGTACGGATCCTGCTCGACTGGTTCGTCAATCCGGACCATGCCGCTCTGGTGATCGCCAAGCAGCGCGGCCTGTTCGGGAAGCAGGGCCTCGACGTCGAGCTGATCGCGCCGGCCGATCCCAACGCGCCGCCCAAACTGGTCGCCGCCGGCCAGGCCGACTATGCCCTCTCCTATCAGCCGACACTGCAGATGCTGGCAGCCGAAGGGCTGCCGCTGGTGCGCGTCGGCGTGCTGGTGGCGCAGCCGCTCAACTCGCTGGTCGCGCTCGAGGACTCACCCGTGAAGACCATCGCCGACTTCAAGGGCCGCAAGATCGGCTTCTCGGTCTCGGGGTTCGAGGAGGCCGTGCTGGGGGCGATGCTGGAAAGCGCGGGCCTCACGCTCAAGGACGTGACCCTGGTGAACGTCAACTTCGCGCTCACCACCGCGCTGATGAGCCGGCAGGTCGATGGCGTCATCGGCGCCTTCCGCAATTTCGAGCTGAACGACCTCGAACTGAACAAGGCGAAGGGCCGGATGTGGCTGGTCGAGAAGCACGGCGTGCCGGCCTATGACGAGCTGGTGATCCTGGCCAAGCGCGAGACGGTCGACGCCGCCCGCACGAAGAAGCTTCTCGCGGCGCTCGCCGAAGCCACCGCCTGGCTGACAGCCAATCCCACGGAAGCCTGGGCGAGCTTCTCGAAGTACGGCAAGGATCTCGACAACGATCTCAACCGGCTGGCGTGGAAGGACACGGTGCCGTTGCTGGCCGCCGATCCCGCCGCGCTCGATCGCGCGCGTTACGCGATCTTCGCGGACTTCCTGGTGAAGCGCGGCCTGATCAAGCAGGCGCCGCCGCTAGACAGCTACCTGCGGGAAATCAGGTAGGGCGACGCCGTCAGGCGCCGCGGATCTCGACGACCTGAAGGCCTTTCTGGCCTTCGGCGATGCGGATCATCACCTTCTGGCCCGGCGCCAGCGATTCCATTCCATGCCGCCGCAGAACGGCGGCATGCACGAAGATGTCGCCGTCGGCCGCCTCGCGCGTGACGAAGCCATAGCCGCGCTCGTTATTGTACCATTTCACCAAAGCGGTGATGTAGTCGCCCATGGCGATACCGTCCGGAATTGGCGGCGGCTTTGCGGTCGTGACGACGGCGGTCGACGAATCGACCTCGATCACCCTCATGACCTGCCAACCCTTCGGGCCGCGGACACCGGCGCACACTACGGTTGCACCGGGCTTGAGATCCTCATGCCCGGATTGGCGTAGCGTCGTCACATGCAGGAACGCGTCGCTGTTGTCACTGTCGAGGGCCAAGAACCCAAAACCCTTGACGGCGTTGAACCACTTGACCTTACCACGCAGCTCAACCGTACCGACGTCCCCGCTCGTCTCTCCCAGATGGGTCGTCATTCAACGATCCCGTGTTGTTATGCGGAAATCGTAAACGTGCTTTGCGAAGGAAGCAACAGTCCTTGTATGGGATTGCTGCCTCACGCTAGACGAAACACGTGAAGCGTCTCGGGAGGAGCCAGAAATGTTCAAGACCGACCTGTTCAAGGGCAAGCGATTCCTCATCACCGGCGGCGGCACGGGCCTCGGTCGCATGATGCTGGAGAAGTTTGTCGAGCTGGGTGCAGACTGTGTGATATGCGGCCGCCGCGGCAGTGTCCTCGAAGAGACGGCCAAGCAAGTGATGGAGAAGAACCCCGGGCGCCGGGTGGATTTCCATTCGGTCGACATCCGCGTGGCCACCGCGGTGGAGGAGATGATCGATCAGATCTGGGCCACCGGGCCGCTCGACGGTCTGGTGAACAATGCCGCCGGCAACTTCATCTCCCAGACCAAGGACCTCAGCCCCCGCGCCTTCGACGCCATCGCCAACATCGTCCTGCACGGCACGTTCTACATGACCAATGCGTGCGGCAAGCGGTGGATCGCCGAGCAGCGCAAGGCGAGTGTCCTCAGCATCCTCACGACCTGGGTTTGGACGGGCAGCCCCTTCGTCGTGCCGTCCGCCATGTCGAAGGCTGGCGTCGCCGTCATGACCCAGAGCCTGGCCGTCGAATGGGCCCGCCATGGCATCCGTCTGAACGCCATCGCGCCGGGTCCCTTCCCGACCGAGGGTGCCTGGGCCCGTCTCAACCCGCTGCAGGAGGGCAACGACTCCCGATACAACACGCGCAACCCGATGGGCCGCGTCGGCCGCCCCAGCGAGCTCGCCAACATGGCCGCCTTCCTGATGAGCGAGGAGGTCGAGTACATCAACGGCGAGGTCATCGCGATCGACGGCGCCATGGGCATCATGGGCAACGGCACCTTCTCCAACATGATGTCCTACAGCGAGCAGGACTGGGTTCGCATTCGCGAACAGATCCAGTCGACCAACGCCGCCGACAAGGCCAGGCGCAGCTAGCCACGGTTGATTCGCGGCCCCTGCCGACCTGTGGCATTCGCGCCACAGGTCGGCACGATTGAGAAAGGCCACCCCGGCGAAGTGCTAGGGTGGCAGTGTTCCAGGGGCTCCGGCCTCAATTGAGCCAAAGTGTCATGGTGTTTTCAGGCTCCTGAAAACGAGCAATTTCCGGGTCCCCGAGAGATCCAATCGTGCAGTCCAGTAACAAGCCGGCCACCCGCTTCGTCCCGCATTTGCCCCGTCGGCAGATGCTGTTCATGGGCAGTGCCGTGGCCGGCATGTCGATTTTCCCGGCGGTCTTCGCCCAGAGCATCGACGCCCGCCACTGGCAGGGCACCACGGCCGTCACGAGGCAGCCCGAGCACGTCGTCGCCACCACCATCGCCGAATGGCGCAGCCTCTGGAGCCGTGTCGGCTCCCCCGCGCCCGACATGTTCGAGGCCGGCCGCATGAACGCCGTCGGCATTTTTCTCGGACGGCGTAGCAGCGAAGGCTACGCGGTAAACATCCTCTCCACGGCTCGGCGGCGCGATCGGATCGTCGTCGTTTTCGAGGAGCGTATGCCCGCCGAGATGATGATGGCCCAGCGCGCCGCTCCCCGACCGGTGGCCGTGGGGCCGCTGACAAACGGACCTGCAGCCTCGAGCGCCCCCTCGGCGCTGCCGCCCGGTGCCTCGGGTTTCGCCGCCCCCGGCGGATCGGCTGCGCTGGCCGCGCCACCGCCCCCGGCGGCCCGTCCGGTAGGTCAGCCGACCTCTCCCTGGGCGATCATCCTGATGAACCGGGCCGACCTCCCGGTTTCGGTCGAGCAGCGCCTCTTCCGCTGAAGCCGCCCTGTGCCGGCACTCAGTGCGAGTGCCGCGGGATGCCCTTCGTCTTCGCGATCTTCTGGTAATTCACCGCAAAGTCGAGGCAGGCGCCGCTGGCGAGCTGACCGACGAACTTGCGCTGCAGTTCCTGCCAAGGCGTCTGGCTGGGCACGACGTTGGGCTTCCAAGCCTTCTTGCGCTTCGCCAGCTCCTTGGCGGTGATCATGATGTTCGCTGTACGCCTGCCGATATCGACCCGGACCCTGTCGCCCGTCTCCAGCAATGCGAGCCCGCCCCCCACGGCCGCTTCCGGCGAGGCGTTCAGGATCGACGGGCTGGCCGAGGTGCCGCTCTGGCGGCCGTCGCCGATGCACGGGAGCAGCAGGATGCCGCCCTTCACCAGCCGGTCCGGCGGCAGCATGTTGACCACCTCCGCTGCGCCGGGATAACCGACGGGACCGGCATTGCGGATAACCAGGATGCTGTTCTCGTCGATCGGCAGCTTCGGGTCGTTGATGCGGTGGTGGTAGTCCTCGGGCCCCTCGAACACGATGGCGGTGCCCTCGAAGGCGTCCCTGTCTCCCTTGCGTTCGAGATACTTCTCGCGGAATTCCGCCGAGATCACAGAGGTCTTCATGATCGCGGAATCG
>JAKFVZ010000046.1 GCA_021732965.1 Reyranella sp. | reverse complement strand
CCCCTGGCCGTCTTCGCCCTGCAACTGGCCGTCAACCTTGGCTGGAGCGTCGCGTTCTTCGGCCTGCGCAATCCGGGTCTGGCGGTGATTGTGATCCTGGCGCTCGACCTGCTCGTGCTCGCGACAGCGCTGATGTTCCGCCGCATCGACCGGCTGGCCGCGTGGTTGCTCGTGCCCTATCTCGCCTGGATCTCCTTCGCGACGGTGCTGAACATTACCATCTGGCGGATCAACTAGCGGCGGGAGACGCCGGTCACTCCGGTGTCCCGACCTTCCACACCGGGAAGGGGTCGGGGAGCCGCGCCCACAAAGCGGGGCCCATCGCCATCTCGGCATCGGTGAGGAGGCAGGCGTCGAGGCGGCCGGTCAGCTCCTTCCGGTCCATGCCCCTGGTGCCGATGAAGACGATCTCCTGCCGGCGGTCGCCGTAGGGGCTCTTGAAGGAATTGCGGATCGTGGCGCGCCAGGTCGAATCCTGCGGCCAGTCTTCGCGCTTCACCGCCGCCCACCAGGCGCCGGCGGCCTCGTGCCTGAGCATGCCGCCGGCCTGTGAAACCGACCCGGCGAGGTTCATGCGGGAGGCCAGCCAGAAGAAGCCCTTGGAGCGGATCACGCCGTCCCAGCGGCCGTTCAGCAGCGCATAGAGGCGCATCGGGTTGAACGGACGCCGTGCCTTGTAGACGAAGCTCCAGAACCCGTACGTCTCGCTCTCGGGCGTGTGGATGCCCTGCAGCTCCTTCATCCAGCCGGGCGCCTGGCTCGCCTTCTCGTAGTTGAACAGGCCGGTATCGAGAATGGCGCCGGGAGGCACCCGGCCGTGCTCGCTGGTGACGATGCGGGCCGTGGCATTCAGGCGGCGCAGCATGTTGGTCAGGAAGCCCAGCTCGTCGGCCGTCACCAGATCGGCCTTGTTGACGACGATCACGTCGGCGAATTCGACCTGCTCGACCAGCAGGTCGACGACGGTCCTCGTGTCCTCGGGCTGGGCGGTCTGCCCGCGTTGCTGCAGGAAATCGGCAGAGCTGTAATCCTCGAGGAAGGCCTTTGCGTCGACCACCGTCGCCATCGTGTCGAGTCGCGCGACCTTTGAAAGGCTGTCGCCGCCTTCGTCCTCGAATTCGAAGGTAGCGGCGACCGGCATCGGCTCGGAGATACCGGTCGATTCGATCAGCAGGTAATCGAAGCGCCCCTCGGCGGCCAGCCGCTTCACTTCCAGCAGGAGATCCTCCCGCAGGGTGCAGCAGATGCAGCCGTTCGACATCTCGACGAGCTTCTCCTCGCTGCGACTGAGTTCGGCGCCGCCCTGCCGGACCAGAGCGGCGTCGATGTTGATCTCACTCATGTCGTTCACGATCACCGCGACCTTGCGGCCCTCGCGATTGTTCAGGACATGGTTGAGCAGCGTCGTCTTGCCGGCCCCGAGATATCCCGAGAGCACGGTCACCGGCAGCCTAGTCATCGGGCATCTCCGCATCGAGGCACAGGAAAAGGCGGGTCAGGCCGTGGCGCGCCACGGGCGGCGAGCGATGGACGATCGCGTCGTTCCCCGACTGAACGACGCCCTTGAACAGGCCGACCGAGAAGCGCGGCAGCTCATTCAGCGGGCCGCGATAGCGCCGCTGGCTGCGCAGCGCCGCCTCGGCGCGTTCGGGCGGCAGCCACTGGGTTCCGGGGCCTCTGTAGGTCGCGTTGAGCCGGAGGCCGACATAGTCGCGATGGAAGCGCCAGCAGGCATCGTGGTCGATGGCCTCGAGGCGGACGTTAACCGCCTTGCACCGTGCGATCCGGGCGAAGCAGTCGACCAGCATGGCGATGTCGCCGATCAGCCAGTTGCGCTCCGGGGACGGGGGCAGGGAGACCGCATCCGCCAGCCGCTGCAGTGGCGCGGTCGCGTGACCCGGAACGGCGACAAGCTGGCCCTCCGGCAATTGGTCGGGGCGAAGGCCGTCGAGCCATTCCGGCAGGCCTGCGGTTGCGGACCGGCGCCAGATCGCGAGCGTCGTCGTACTCGCGGCGATCTCTGCGAGGCAGTGCGCGGCGGAGGCCTCGACCACGGGGCAGGACGCAGGGTCTGCCAGTCGCATCAGGGCTGCGCTCGAACGGGTCACGCTGAAACATCTCCGAAGAAGATATATTATAACATTCTATTTCTAGCTTAAAGGAAGGCGTCGGCAAAGCGTTGAATCACTCTTCGACGTGGTGGCGCGGCGTGTCGTCGTGGCGGCTGATGTCGTTTCCGTCGTCGCGCTTCAGTTCCATGAAAACGACCGATGAGAGGACGGTCATGACCCCGAGGATCAGGAAGGCCTGCTGCACGCCATAGATCATCGTGGCGGCATGGGTATGGAGCCCGCTCGGCACGAACAGGGCGGCGATCAGAGAGGCGCCTGCCACGCCGAAGCTGATGGCGAGCTGCTGGCCGGTGGCGGCGATCGTGCTGGCGCCGCTGGTCTGGGGACCCGAGACGTCGGCATAAACCAGTGTGTTCATGCTGGTGTATTGCATCGAGGTGAAGAAACCGAGCACGAAGGCCTGCAGGACGATGCGCCAGATCGGCGTCTCCGCGCCCACCGTGGCGAACGACATGATGAGCAGGCCCACCACGATCGTGTTGAACACCAGCACGTTGCGATAACCGAGGCGCGCCAGGATCGCGGGCATGAAGGTCTTGAGGCCGATCGAGGCGATGGCCTGCGGCAGCACCAGCAGGCCCGACTGAATCGGCGAAAAGCCGAGCCCGACCTGGTAGAGCAGGGGAAACAGGAAGGGAATGCCGCCCAGCCCCAGCCGCGTGAAGAACCCGCCATTCACCGCCGCGCGGAAAGTCCTGATCCTGAACAGCGCGAGATCGAGCAGCGGGAACGCCGTCAGCGAGGCCCGGATACCGTAGCCCGCGAGCAGCAGGGCGGCCACCGTGAGCAGGCCTAGGATCTCGCCGCGCGACAGCGAATTGTCGCCGAAGACTTCCAGCACGTAGGACATGAGGGCGATGCCTCCGCCGAACAGGATGAGGCCCAGCACGTCGAGCGGATGGGTCCTGTCCTCGCGATAGTCCGGCAGGTAGCGCCGGATGAAGTAGAGGCCCACGATCCCGACCGGGATGTTGACGAAGAACACGACGCTCCAGTGCAGCCAATGGACGATCGCGCCGCCGGCCACGGGCCCCACCATCGGGCCGATCAGGGCTGGGATCGCAACGAAGCTCATGGCGCGCACCAGGTCGGCCTTGCCGAATGTGCGTGCCAGCGTCATGCGGCCGACCGGCATCATCATGGCCCCGCCGGCGCCCTGGATGACGCGGCACGCGACCAGCATCTCGATGCTGGTGGAGAGACCGCAGAGCAGGGAGCCCACGCAGAACAGGCCGATGGCTGCGGCGAAGACGCGCCGCGTGCCGAACCGGTCTGCCATCCAGCCGCTCACCGGGATGAACACGGCGAGGCTCAGCGTGTAACTCGCCAGCACCGACTTCACGTTGAGCGGCGTCACGTCCATGGCCTCTGCAATGGCAGGAACGGCCGTGTTCAGGATGGTCGTGTCCAGCGACTGCATGAAGAACGCCACGGCGACCAGCCACGGCAACAGACGCTTGATGCTTTCGTCGGGCTGGGCGTTCGCGGGCGTATTCATGGTCCGGCTCACACTGTGGCCCCGGACGGGCAGCGGACGCAACGCGGCGTCTGCGCTAGGGTCGGGCAGGAGGGCCGCATGCACCGGATACTCGTCTCGCTCTTTTTCGTGCTGTGGACGGTCGGCGCGGAAGCCCAGGCGCCATCCGCGCCGCAGCTCGCCAATCCCGCTTCGGTCAACTGCGCGCAGCAGGGCGGCACGCTCACCATCGAGCGGCGGCCCGATGGCGGTCAGTTCGGCGTCTGCGTCTTCACCGACAATTACCAGTGCGAGGAATGGGCGCTGCTGCGCGGCGAATGCCCGAAGAACGGCCTGCGCATCACCGGCTATGCCACAGCGGCGGGCCGGTACTGCGCCATCACGGGCGGACGCTATTCGGTCGTGTCGGTGCCCGGCGCGTTGCCGGAACATGGCACCTGCGCGCTTCCCACGGGTGCGTCCTGCGAGGCCGATGCCTATTTCGCCGGGACTTGTCCGGCGCGATAGGTGAGCCGCGGCTCGCCACGCGTGGTGGCGGCCGCGCCTCAGGCGGACCCGCTAGCGGGTCGGAGTCGTGTAGGTGGTGGTCGTGGTCGTGGCGGCCGGCGTGTACGGGTCGGTCGAGTAGGTGGTGGTGCGCTGCGTGGTGGTGGCAGCGGGGGCCTCGACGACGCGTTCCGTACGGATCGAGCACCCCGCGACGGCAATGCCGGCGACTGAAGCCAGAACGATGGACTTGATCATGAACGTCTCCTGCTTCTGTGAACGTTCAGCCCGAACGGGCGCTGGAAGGGCCGGTTGCTGGCACCGACCGATACTGCCGCTGTGCGACCCGGTCGCGTTGCAGATCGGCCACACCCCCGGATAGGTTCGCCGGATGACCACGGAAAACAGCCCCGTCTACGACGCGATCATCATCGGTGCCGGCATGTCAGGCCTGTTACAGCTCTACCGGC
>JAKFVZ010000525.1 GCA_021732965.1 Reyranella sp. | reverse complement strand
GTGCCGGCGCTGCGGCTCAACGACGGCAAGGTGCTGAACGAGGGCGCGTCGGTGCTGCAGTACCTGGCCGACCGCAAGCCGGAATCCGGTCTCTCGCCGGCCTGGGGCAGCGCCGAGCGCTATCAACTCATGGATGTGCTGCATTATCTCGGCACCGAGGTCCACAAGCGCGTCTTCTACAACATCTTCGCGACGACGGTCCCCGCCGAAGCCCGCGAGGCCGCGAAGGCGCAGCTCGATCCGACGCTCGCCGCGATCGCCAGGCGTCTCGGCGACCGCGAGACCCTGGTCGGCGACGGCTTCACCGTGGCCGACGCCTATCTGCTGACGCTGCTCAACTGGGTGATTTTCCTCAAGGCCGACCTCGCGAAGTGGCCGGCGCTGCAGGCCTATCATCAGCGGCACCTGAAGCGGCCCTCGGTCGTCCGCGCGATGTGCGTGGATATGGAGGAGCGCAGGCGTCGCGCCGGCTGAGTAGTATATTAGATTGCGTCTAGTAATTGATCGCCTCCATGGTAGATGTCTTCTCCCCCGGAGGAATCGTTCATGCGCATCGTCACCGCCGCCCTTCTGTGGCTCTCGTTCACCGGCGCCGCCTCGGCGCACGCACTCTGGCTCGAGCCGGATGCGACGGGCTACCAGCTCTATTTCGGCGAGTTCGGGGAGAACATGCGTGAAGGATCGCCCGGCCTGCTCGATCGCTTCGAGCCGGCGCCGGCCGCCAGGGCGTTCGGCGCCGGCGGAGATCCCGCGCTCAAGGTCGAGAAGAAGCCGACCTCGTTCCAGTTCACCGGCGCGCCTGACGGAGCGACCGCCGTCGTGGCCGAACAGGCGAGGGTCACCGAGCGCAAGCAGAACGACAAGGTCGTGCGCACGCTCGGCCGGTATTCGGCGCGCTACATCGCCGACTTTGGCGAGCGCAAGCCGCTCATCCCGCTCGACATCGTGCCGACCGGGACGTCCGGCAGCTTCAAGGTCTTCTACGATGGCAAGCCGTTGCCCAAGGCCAAGGTGGAGGTCGTGACCGAGTTTGGCTGGACGAAGGAACTCAAGACCGACGATGCCGGCGCCTTCGAAGTCGCGCTGCCGTGGAAGGGCACTTACGCCATCGAAGTGTCGCTGGTCGACAACACGCCGGGCACGCATGGCGCCGCGCCCTACGACGGGATGCGCTTCGTCACGACGCTCACCTTCAAGATACCGGACGGAATCGCGGCGCCGGCACGCCCGCCAGTGGTGACGCCGAAGCGCTGACCTTCGATCAATTCATACGCCTCTCCACCGCTAGGGGGAGAGGTTGGGTGAGGGGGCGACGCACCTCCTGTAACCCCCTCACCTAGCCTCTCCCCCTAGCGGGGTAGAGGGACATGATTGACTACACGGTCTTCTTGTTGAGGACGCCGAAGCGATCCTTCGGCGACTTCTCGCGGGCGGCGGCGCCGTAGGTTCCCATCTCGATCCGGTGCGGGATGGTGAGCATGTAGTTCTTGAAGGCGTTCTCCATCGCCTGCCGCCAGCCCTGCGCATCCTGCGTCTCGTTGACCGACGCCTTGGCGAGCTTCAGCGCATAGGGATCGCGCTCGGCGATCCTCTGGGCGAGCGCCATCGCCTCCACCTCGAGGTTTGCTCGCGGCACTACGCGGTTCACCAGGCCCGCCTTCTCGGCATCGGCGGCGCTGATGAAGTCACCGGTGAAGAGATATTCCTTGGTCTTGCGCGGGCCGAAGTCCCACGGCATCGAGAAATACTGCACGTGGCTGCCGCCCCACTTCACGGCGCGGTCGGCGAACTGCGCATCCTCGCTGGCGATGATGATGTCGCAGGCCGAGGCGATCATCATGCCGCCCATGATGCAATAGCCCTGGACCTGAGCGATGGTGGGCTTCGGCAGGTCACGCCAGCGCATCGTGTTCTCGAAGAAGCGTTCCCACAGGCGGCGATACTCGCCCTTGAAACCGGGCTCCAACGGAGTCTTCTTCTGGTCCTCCATCTCCTGCGGACTGCCGAGATCGTGGCCGGCCGAGAAATGCTTGCCGGCGCCGGCCAGGATGATGACCCGCACGTCGCTGTCCTTCACGCCCGCCGCGAACGCATCGTCGAGTTCCTCCAGCAGGATGCGGCTCTGCGCGTTCAGAACGTCCGGCCGGTTGGTCGTGATCTTCAGCACCGGGCCGGTGCGGTCGATGAGAAGCGTCGAATAAGTCATGCGGCTGCCTGTACAGGATGGCGGAGTTCGGGCGCCAGTCCGGCTCCCATCAGGTCGATGAAATTGTCGCAATAGAAGCGCTGCTTCTGTGCCTCCGTCGTGCCGGCCTTCTCCATCGACGCCTCGAAGCGCTTGATGGGATGGCGGCCGCCCTCGACATGCGGATAGTCGGAGGAGAAGAGGCAGACCTCGTCGCCGGTGTTGGCGATGATCCAGCCGGCATCCTCGTGCGGGTAAGGCGTGACGCGAACCTGCCGCTGCACGAACTCGCTGGGCTTCAGCGACATCTTCTGCAGCCGCTCCTCGTTGCGATAGAAGGCGTTGTGCGCGCTGTCCATGTTGCGCATCCAGCCCGGCACCCACGACGCGCCCTGTTCGATCACACCGAACTTCAGCGCCGGGAAACGGTCGAGCACGCGGTCGACCACCAGTGCCGTCAGCGCCTTCATCGGCGGATAGGCGATGGCCATGTAGTCGATCGACTTGAAATTGTCGTCGCCGCCGTGGAAGTCCGGCACCGGCGGGAGGCCGTTGTTGAAATACGCGTCCTCCAGCAGCTTGCCGCCGCCACCGACATGGAAAACGATCGGCAGGCCAGCCTCCTGCGCGATGGCCCACAGCGGATCGAAGCCGATATGGCTCGGCGAATGATCGTCGGGGCAGCGCGACGGGATCATCAACGCCTTGGCGCCCAGCTCGATCGCATCGCGTGCCGCCCGTTCCGTGCGCTCGAAGTCGACGAGGGGCACGTAGCCGGTCGGCAGCAGGCGGCGATCGACCGAGCAGAACTCGACCATGTGCCGTGTGTGGGCGCGCGCCACCGCATAGGTCAGTTCGACGTCGCGGCCGCCTTCCAGCACGGACGAGTAGTTGAGCAGCGCCGTGGTGAACATGAGCTGGCTGGCGAAGCCCAGCAGGTCGACGGAGCGCGGCCGGTCCTGCCGGCTCGACGAACCCAGCGCCTCCCAGTTCTTGCGCAGCATGATCTGCGCCTCGTCGAATTCCGTGGCCGGATCGGCCTTCAGCCGCGTGCTGTGGAAACCCTCGTGACGCGGAAACAGGACCTGGTCGGTGACCGCCGCTCGATGCCGGGCCTCCAGATGCTCCTCCAGAAATCCAGGCACTTCCATGATGTGCGCGTCGGCGTCGTGAATGACGCGGCCGCTGGCGTAGGGCATGGTTTCCTCTCCAGTTTCATTGTCGTTTTGCGCGAGCTTACCATGAGCCCAGACATTTCCCACGCCGTGCAGGCCCTTCTCGAAGCGCGACGCAGCGGCCACCAGATGGCGCCGCCCTTCGCCCTGAAGGATCGCGCTGCGGTCTTTGCCATCCAGGACGGCGTGGCGGCGGCCACCGGTCCCGTCGCCGGCTGGAAAGTCGGCGCGCGAACGCCGACGGCCGAGCCCAATCCGGCGCCGCTGCTCAACGGCGCGCTCGTGCCGTCGCCGGCACGCTTCGACGGCAAGGCGATGCACATGATCGGCGTCGAGGTCGAGATCTCCTTCCACATCGTGCGCGACGTCGCGGCTCGCTCGGCTCCGGTCGAACGCGCGGAAGCGCTCGCCGCGGTGGGCGATGCCTTCGTCGGGATGGAGATCGTCGACACCCGGCTCGCTGACTTCAAGAACGCCGATCCCGAGTGGCTGCTGGCCGACAACCAGATGAACCACGCGCTGGTGGTGGGCGATCCGATCCGCAACTGGATGACGCTCGACTGGGCCACTCTGCCGGTGAGGCTGGTGGTCGACGGCCAGACGATCGTCGATCAGCAAGGTGGCCTCGGCGCCGTCGATCCGCTGCGCCCGCTTGCCTGGATGATCGATCACGCGGTGCGCCATCGCGGCGGCCTTCGCGCCGGCCAGGCGATCACGACAGGGTCGTGGACCGGTCTGCGCTATTTCCCGCCCGGCTCGCACGCCCGCGGTGAGTTCACGGGCCTCGGTGCCGTCGAGGCGAGTTTCTGATCCCTTGTCATCCTGAGCGAAGCGAAGGATCTCATGCTCGCCGGGGAGTGCGCTGGTCGATCCGCAAGGTCCTTCGCTTGCGCTCAGGACGACAGGTGACTCTTCGGCCCCGGCCGTAACAACGGCCATGCGTCGTGGCGGCACTGTCCGCCGCATGACAAGCATCGCTTCTCCCGCGCCGTTCTTCGGCCGCCGTGTCGTCGCGGCCGCCTTCGTGCTCGCCGTGTTCGGATGGGGGCTCGGTTTCTATGGACCGCCCGTCTATCTCCAGTCGGTGCGCGAGGCGCGGGACTTGTCGGTCGTGCTGGTCTCGTCGGCGATGACGTTGCACTTCCTGGTGGGTGCCGTCGTCGTCGCCAACCTGCCGGCATTGTATCGCCGCTTCGGCCTGCCGA
>JAKFVZ010000527.1 GCA_021732965.1 Reyranella sp. | reverse complement strand
CCCTGCCATCCGCTGGTCAGCACCATCGCCACGCCGCCTTCGGGCCTCACGGCAGAGGTGATCGATCTCGGGCGCGGCACGCCCGAGGAGTTCGAAGCGCACAAGGCCGAGATCGCCGGGCGCATCGTGCTGGTGCGGCACGAGCTGATGTTCGCGGCCGGCACCATCCATCGCCGCCGCAAGTACGACATGGCGCGCGCGAACGGCGCCGTGGGCTTCCTGATCGGCGGGCCGCTGGCGGGTCACGTGGTGGCGGGCTCCTCGGGCCGCGACACAGGCGAGGGCATTCCTGCGCTGGGCATTTCGCCCGAGACGGCGGCGAAGCTGGCGCGCCGTTCGACGGGCTTCCCCATCGTCACGATCGCCATCGAGACCGATGAGGGGCCGGCCGAGACCGAGACGCTGGTCTACGACTATCCCGGCCAGACCGACGAATGGGTGGTGCTGTCGGCGCATGTTGACGGCCATGACCTGGCCGAAAGCGCGATGGACAACGGCACCGGTCTCGCCGCCGTGCTGGCCGTGGCGCGGGCACTGGCGCCCGAGGTGGCCAAGTGGCGACGCGGGTTGCGCGTCATGTTCTTCAGCGTCGAGGAATGGGCGCTGACCGGCTCGGCGCAGTACGTGAAGGCCCTGAGCGATGCCGAGCGCGCGAAGATCGCGCTCAACGTCAATCTCGACTCGGTGGCGGGCAGTCCGAACCTCGCCGCGCTCAGCAGCGGCTATGCCGGCGTCGAGCCGTTCCTGCTGGGCGTGGCGGAAGCCAACGGCCAGTCCCTGCGCACGGTGCGCCCGCTGATGACCAACTCCGATCACGCGAACTTCGCGGCCGGCGGCATTCCCGCGATCCGGCTCGTGGCGGGCTTCGACGATCCCAACGCGCATCTACGGGTCGTGCTGACGCCGGCCGATACGCGGGACAAGGTGGCGCAGAGCGAACTGCGGCAGGCCACGATGCTCACGGCGGCGCTGGTCGCGGCCGCCTGCACTGCCGATCCCGTGGAAGTGGCGCGCTGGCGGGCTTAGGCGCCGCACGAACGTTCAATACCGGCGTGGCCGGCCGGCGTTAGCGTCCGCCATGCTGCTCTCCCTTCTCGTCGCCTCTCTTCTCGTCATGGGCAGCCCCGGTCCCTCGACGATCAGCGTCACGGCGGTTGGGGCGGCGTTCGGCCTGCGACGGTCCATCGCCTACACATCGGGGCTGATTGCCGGCACCGTTCTCGTCCTGATGGCGGTGGCGACGGGCGTGGTGGCCATGCTGCTGGCACTGCCGCGGATCGCGCCCGTCCTGCTCGTCGCGTCGGTCGGATACATCCTCTATCTCGCGGTCCGGATCGCGACGGCAGCGCCGCTCGCATTGCATGACGCGTCGCGCGATGCGCCGTCTTTCGGCGGCGGTCTTCTGCTGGCCCTTGCCAATCCCAAGGCCTATGTCGCCATCGCGGCGGTGTTCACGGGCTCAGGCCTGCCGGCCTCCGTCAAGATCGTGGTGCTTGCCGGTATGGTCGTGCTGATCCATGGCGCGTGGCTGGCGGCGGGGGCTGCGTTCGCGCGAATCCTGCGCGATCCGCTGTGGTCGCGGCGTGTCAACCTCTCGCTTGCCGCGGCTCTCGTGGCGGTGACGGTCTATTCGCTCACGTAGCGGCCCGCGTCCGTGCGCAGAGCCTGGGGTGGCGCGGGACGCAGCAGCGATATCAGGCCGGCGAGGGCCGCCAGGCCGCCCAGCAGGAGGATGACGTCGCGGCTCGCAGCCACGAGCGACGCGGTCGGCAGGCCCAGAGTGCTGCCATCGGCCCGGCCGAGGCCCAACGCGAACAGCGTCGAGGCGCCGGCGATGCCGGTGCTCATGCCGATCAGGCGCACGACGTTCAGCACACTTCCCGCCTGTCCCGTCTGTTCGGGCGGCGCGGTCGACATGATCGCGCTGGTGTTGGGCGAGATGAACAGGCCCTGTCCGACGCCGAATATTGCGAGCGCGAGCGTGACCAGCGGCAGCTTCTCGGCCGAGCCGTCGAGGAAGACGTAGATCATCGCCAGGCTCGCGATGCAGATCAGCATGCCGCACGAGGTCGGCGTGCGCGCGCCGAGCCGGTCGTAGAGGGCGCCGCCGACGGGCGCCAGCAGGCCCAGGGTGACGGGCAGGATCGACAGTCTGAGGCCCGCCGCCAGGGCCGAGTCGTCGTAGATCCGCACGAGGACGAAGGGGATGAGGAAGAACACGCCGAACAACACGGCGTAGGAAAGGAAGTTCGCCGCGTTGCCCAGCAGGAAGGCGCGCTTGGTCAGGAGGTGCAGGTCGAGCAGGGGGGCCGCCGCGCGGCGTTCCGCCCGCACGAACAGGACCAGGAACAGGATGCCGAAGAGAAGGGAGCCGATCAGCGCGGGCGAGGTGAACCCCCACGCATGGCCCTCGTTCAGCACGGCCACGACCGCCGTCAGGGCCGGGGCGATCAGGAGGGCGCCGTGCCAGTCGAAGCGTCCTGTGTGGGGCGTGGACTTGGTCTGGGGAAGGGTGAGCCAGCCCAGCAGGATGCCGATCAGTCCCATCGGCACGTTTATCCAGAAGGCCCACTGCCAGCCCAGCGTATCGAGGATCAGGCCGCCGATGGCCGGTCCTGCCCCGAGGCCGATCGCCTGGGCCGCCGACTGCAGGCCAAGGCCGCGCCCGTGTTCCTCGGGGCCGGTGGCCATGACGACGATGGCGATGCTGTTCGAGGTCAGGAGCGCGGCGCCGACGCTCTGCAGGATGCGGAAGAAGATCAGCGTCGGCAGGTCGGTGGCGAAGCCGCACAGGCCCGAGCCGACGATGAAGAGCAGGAAGCCGCCGAGATAGAGCAGCTTGCGGCCGAACATGTCCGCCAGCCGTCCGAAGATCGGCGTGAACGAAGCCATCGCCAGCAGATAGGCGACGGCGATCCAGCTCACGCTGCTGAGGCGCGCTCCGAACTCGACTTCGAGCCGCGGCAGGAGAACCTGCGTCATGCTGGCGTCGATCTGGCCCATGCAGGCGCCGATGCACACGGTGCCGACCACGAACCAGCGATAGGACTTCAGGCGGGCGATCGCCGGCAGCGGCGGCGGCTCCTTCCCGGCCGTCACGGCGGCCCGAATTGCCTTGAAGGAAAGAGGGCCGGGTGAAGCGTCGGTCAGGGCGGGATCCTCAGTGGTGTTGACGATGCAGCGCGGCGGCTGCGGCGACGTTATCGCGTGCCCGTTGTTTGACGCCAGCCGAATTCGACTGCGATGCTGGGGCAACGGCAGGCGGAGAAGATCGACGATATGGCGGCTTCGGCATCACTGGCGAGCGTCCGGGCGCTCACGTTCGACGTCCAGGGCACCTGTGCCGATTTCTGCCAGCCGCTCCTGCGCATGGGCGAGGCGGTGAATCGAGCCAAGGGTCTTTCGGTCGACTGGGGCACCCTGTCGGCCGACTGGCGCGGGCTCTATCGTGTGGTGCTCGACGAGATCATTGCTGGAAAGCGTCCGTGGCTGCGGGTGGATCGCATTTATCGCGAGACGCTGGATGTCCTGCTGCAGCAGCACGGGCTCACGGCCACCTTCACCGCCGCCGAACGCGACCAGCTGAACCTGGTGTGGAGCCGGCTCGATGCCTGGCCCGACAGCGTGGAGGGGCTGGCACGGCTGCGCCGGCGCTACGTCACCTCGACGCTTTCGAATGCCGGCATGCGGACCATGGTCGCCGTGGTCAAGCATGCGGGATTGCCGTTCGACGCGGTGCTGACGGCGGAGCTGGCAGAGAGCTACAAACCCGCCCCCGCCGTCTACCAGCTGGCGGTCGATCTTCTCGGTTTCCGGCCGGAGGAGATCATGATGGTGGCCTGCCACAAATACGATCTGAAGGCGGCACGGGCCTTCGGTATGCGTACGGCGTTCGTGGCGCGCCCGCTGGAATTTGGTCCGGGCGTGCAGCCCGATATCGCGCCTGAACCCTGGTTCGACGTCCATGCCTCCGACTTCGTCGCGCTCGCGGAGGCGCTCGGAGCCTAACCGTCACCAGGTCGGCTTCGCCTCGAAGCGGGCGGGCGCTGCGGCCATGCGGTCGGCCGCCGGGACGCTGGCGTCGAAGACATAGCTGGTGCCGACCGCTGACTGGCTCACGCGATCGCCGTAGGCGTTGGCCAGCGCGTGGAGGGCCCGCCAACCGGTGCAGTGACCGGTGATGATGTAGCCGATGTCGAAGGGCTCCAGCGCTTCCACCGTCTGCGGAATGAGGCGCTCCATGACACCGCCCAGGTGCAATCCGCCCATCACCGCGTGGATCGGCACGTCGGGGAACAGGCGCTTGGCCTCGGTGCAGACATTGACGATGCCGGCGTGCGAGCAAGCGCTGAACACGACGAGGCCGAGGTCGCGCACGTTCACGATCAGCATGCGCTCGTCCATCAGGAAGGGATCGGGTCGCCACTCCTCCGAATTGTCCTTTCGACAAAGATGATCCTCGCGGCCCTTCTCGAAGGCGCTGACCCGCGGGATTTCACCGCTGTAGTAGAAATGATCGTCCAGCAGGGTGCGCGCATTGCAGTCGTTGACGACGCGGGCGCCCTGC
>JAKFVZ010000145.1 GCA_021732965.1 Reyranella sp. | reverse complement strand
GCCGAGATCAACCCCGACGAACTCTCCCCGCGCGAGGCGCTCGACGTCCTCTACGCGCTACGGCAGCGCCTGTCGCAATAGATCGTCCAATGAAAGACTCCGCGTCGTCCTGAGCGCAGCGAAGGACCTGACGGAACGACCGACGGACTCCCTTGCTGGCGTGAGATCCTTCGCTTCGCTCAGGATGACAAAGAGTTACGGTGCGCGCTCTGATGAAAGAACACGTGTCATCCCGAGCGTAAGCGAGGGACCTTTAACAGCTACTGCCAAAGGTCCCTCGCTTACGCTCGGGATGACAACGGGTGGGTTGTCGAAAAGCCGCTTACGCGAACGCCTTCCGCGCCAGCGCCGCGCCTTCGCTCAGCGCGCGCAGCTTGCCGTAGGCGACGCCGAGGGTCATCGGGGCCATGCCGCAGTTGGTGCAGGCCTGGATGCGCTCGGGATCGACGAACTCGGTCGCGAGCTTCAGCGTCGCGGCGACTTCCTCCGGCGTCTCGACCTTGTCGGAGGCGACGTTGATGGCGCCGACCAGCACGGTCTTGGTCTTCAGCAGCTTCATCAGCTCGGGCGGTACGTGGCTGTCGCGGCATTCCAGCGAGACCTGCTGGATCGAGCTGCGGTCGAGCGCCGGGAAGGTCTGCTCGTACTGGCGCCAGCTTTCGCCCAGCGTCTCCTTCCACTTGTTGTTGGCCTCGATGCCGTACCCGTAGCAGATGTGGACGGCGGTCGTGCACTTCAGCCCCTCGGCCGCCTTTTCCAGCGCCGGCACGCCCCACTCGACCGTCTCGTTCAGGTAGACGTTGAAGGCGGGCTCGTCGAACTGCACGATGTCGACGCCGAGTGCCTCGAGGTCCTTCGCTTCCTGGTTCAGCAGCTCGGCGAAGGCGAAGGCCATCTTCACCCTGTCGCCGTAGTAGCCGTCGGCCAGCGTGTCGATCAGCGTCATCGGGCCGGGCAGGGTGAACTTGAGTTTGCGCGAGGTCGCGGCGCGGGCGATGCGTGCCTCGCGCTCGTGCACGAACTTGCGGCGCTTCAGTGCCGAGGTGACGGTCGGGCAGTCGGCGTCGTAGCGGTTGTTGCGAATGCCCATGCGCACCTTCTTGTCGAAGTCGACGCCGTCGACCTCGGCCAGGAAGCCGTGCACGAAATGCTGCCGCGCCTGCTCGCCGTCGCTCACGATGTCGAGGCCGGCTTCCTCCTGGCGACGGATCGCGAGGAAGGTCGCGTCGTCCTTGGCCTCGAACAGCGGCTGGCCCGACATTGTCCACGGCGCCCACAGCACGTTGGGCGTGGCGAGCCAGGCCGGCTTGGGCAGGCTGCCCGCGAGTGTCGTCTCGAACATGGCGTTTCCCCGTTTCTACCTTGTCGTGTTGTTCGTGGCCGGCACCGGCAAACCGGATCCCGGCGTCGATGTCGGCAGCGCCAGGCCAGTCGTCGCCTCGGGCGCCAGGACCTGGCCATAGGTGCCGGGCGCGCGCCACTGCAGCGTCCCGAAGGCGCCGCAGCTCTCGCAGACCGGCCGCCAGGCTTCGTGATGGGCGCCGCAGGAGGTGCAGCGCCAGGCGCGGTCGGCCGGCGCGACGGCGGCGCGGCCCAGCCACTCGCGCACCTTCTCCTGTCCGGTCTGCGCGCGTTCCTCGACCTCGGCCATGAGACGGCAGACGCGCGTCGAGGGATTGGTGCCGGACGCCGTTTCGAGATGACGGCGCGCCTCGCCCCACAGGCCCGCGTCGAGCGACGCCTGGGCGAGCGCCAGATGGCTCTCTATGTCGCCGGGATTCTGCTGCGCCAGCCGGCGCACCACGCCGACCCGCTTCAGCGCCTCGGTCTCGCCTGAGGCTTCGAGATAGAGACCGGCGAGATCGGGATGCGGCGCCACCGACCAGCCGCGCTCGATCGTCTTCATCGCCTTCTTCGAATCGCCC
Organism: Reyranella sp.; assembly: GCA_021732965.1. GTDB lineage: Bacteria > Pseudomonadota > Alphaproteobacteria > Reyranellales > Reyranellaceae > Reyranella. The sequence continues at coordinate 2,649 of JAKFVZ010000145.1, read as the reverse complement.
GCCTTGAGCTGCAGCTCGGCCAGGCGTTGCGTCACCGCGATGCGCTCCGGCGCGAGACCGAACGCCTCGCGGGCCAGCGCCAAGGCGTCGCTGGCACGGCCCTCGCGCTCGGCTTCGCGGCTGCGTTCGACTTCCAGCAGCGCCTTCAGGGTGCGGCCCTTGTCGGACGAGACGACCTTGCGGCGCAGCCCGGTCTCCAGGGTTTCCTGGGCGGCCTTCCACTGGCCGACCTGCGCCTGCATATCGAACAGAGAGTGCACGACCCACGTTGTCTGCGGGCGGAGCCTGAAGGCGCGTTCGGCGTAGGCGAGCGCCTGCGCTTGGTCGCCGTCGCGCAGCGACTGGCCGATCAGGCCGCGCAAGCCGAGGAAAGCCATCTGGTCGTCGTCGAGCATGGCGCTGAAGGCACGGCGGGCGCCGTCGCGGTCGCCGTTGAGCTGCGCGGCCTGTGCCGAGAGAAGCAACGTGAGCGCCGGTTCCGACAAAAGCTGCTCGGCCTTGCGCGCATGCTTCTGTGCTTCCACGCCATCGCCGGCGGCAACGGCGGCGAGGCCCTGCGTCAGCTCGCGATAGCCGCGACGGCGGCGGCTCTCGCCCCAGCCGTCTAGCAACGCACCGGGCGCGCCGACGATCCAGCGATAGAGCAGCCAGCCGGCGATGCCGACCAGGATCAGCACGACGACGGAGATCAGGAGCACGCCGAAGCTGGTGTCGAGGCGCCAGCCGCGGAACTCGGCGGTGACGATGCCCGGCCGCTCGGCCAGCCACACCGCGCCCAGCATCGCGGCGATGGCGACGACGAACCAGATGATCGTGCGCAGCATGGTCATGGGAAGGGCCTACTTCGCCGAGCCGAGCAGGGTGACGGCCTGGGCGGAAATCTGGTCGGCCGCCTGCTTGGCCGCGAGATGCGCCTCGGCGCGCGACAGCCAGCCGGCGGTAGCCTTGGCCGTCTGCGGCGGCAGCGACTTCACCAGCGCGACGGCCCTGACGAGCTCGCCGGCCTCCAGCGCGGCCTCGGCGCGGGCGAGCTTGGCTTCGGTGCCGTCGCCCTCGACGTCGTTGCCGACGCGGCGCAGCGAGATCAGGCCGCGCACCTTGCCGAGCAGCCGCTCGCCGAAGGAATCGTCGGCGAGGTCGTCGGCCAGGGCGGCCTTGGCGACAGAGGGGAACTCCGTCACCAGCGCCGGCCGGGAGGCGACGCCGGTCTGCGCGTAGGACTGCAGGACGGTGGCGCTCTCGCTGAGCTTCGCATCGCCCTGGGTGAGTGGTGTCAGCAGCGCGAGATCGGTGGCGAAAGGCAGCCCGGAGCCGACGGCGGCGCTCAGCCGCGCGGCGATACCGATGATGGCCGAGGCGCGCGCGGTGCTCATCGCCTTCTGCTCGCCGGCGTTGCGCGCCGTCGCCTCGCCGCGCGCCTTCTCGACGGACTCGGCCAGCAGCCTGGTCTGGTCGCGCTGGACGGTGACCGACTGGTCGATCGTCTGCAGCGTGTTGCGCAAGGTGGCCATTTCCAGCCGCAGGGTCGCGAGTTCCTTCTCCTGTTCGGCTGTCACCGCCGGCGGTTGAGCCGGGGCCGGTGTCTGTTGCGGGGCGGGCGCTGGCGTCGCGGCGCCGGCAGCGCGGCCCTCCAGCGCTTCGACCTTGGCGCGCAGGTCCGCAATCGCCGGATCGGGTCCGCCGGTCGCGGCCGGCCGCTCGGCAACAGCGGCCGATGTGGCACGCAGCCGCTTCTCGAGGTCGTCGAGCCGGGCCGCCATCTCCTTGCGGGCCGTCTCGACAGAGGCATTGGCGACGGCGGCGGCATCCTGGCGGACCTGCTGCAGGTCGATCGCCGGCGCGGGCGCAGCGGCGGTTGCGCCTTGTCCCTGCCACAGGGCCCGGATGTCGGCAGGCCAATAGGGCAGGGTGATCAGGGCGCCGGCCAGCACCAGGCAGGAGGCCAGCACGCCGGTGACGAAGGCGCCGGCCACGCCGAGGCCGCGGTGGATGGGAGCGGGCGGCGGCGTCTCCACCGGCGGAACCTGAGAGGAAGAAGGTGTGTCGCTCATGATGCTCGGTCCTTCTACGACGGCCTTTGGAAGCCGGTCGATTTCGTCCAGCACGGACTGGCGGGTCGGGCGCAACGCCGCCACCGTCGCCTTGAATGGCAGGGCGCTCAAGGGTTCGAGCGCCGCAGGGCTGATCGCCAGGGCGGTGACGTTCGACAGCGAAACGGCAAGGCCCGCTTCCTGCACCAGCCGGGCGAACAGGGCGGAGGCGCGCGGCGAGAAGAACATCGCGGCATCGAGCGCCCGCGCCTGCAGCGCGGCCCGCGCCGAATCCGGCAGCTCCGCCGCCTCGCGCGCCTCGTAGAGGGGGATTCGACGCACCTCGAACCCGTCCTTGGCGAGGCTCGTGGCAAAATCCTGGGCGATGTCGACGCCGGAAACGTGCAGGAGCGGGCCAGCCTTGGGATCGAGGCGCCGGCGCACCAGATCGGCCAGCGCGTCGCCGTCGCCGGCGGCCGACATCACGGACGCGAAGCCCAGCCCCTCGGCCGTCGAGGCCGTGGTGTCGCCGACGGCCAGAATAGGCTTGCCGCGCTGCTCGGTCGCTTCTGCGAATGCCCGTGCGCCGTTGGCGCTGCTCAGCAGGACGGCCTGGCAC
>JAKFVZ010000303.1 GCA_021732965.1 Reyranella sp. | reverse complement strand
TGCCTAAGCGTATGTGGTCTTGCCGGGGTTCTTCTTGGCGAAGTCGATGATCTCCGGAATCGTCCGGTACTGCATGTGCTTGCCGACGACCAGCATGTTGGTGACGCCCACGATGTTGGCGATCGGCGTCAGGTCGGCATCGACGTTGATCGGCAGCTTCTGTCCCGGCATTACCGGCGACACGCACATCGCGGCCATGGCGGCGAGGCCGATCGTGCGGCCATCCGGCGCCGCGTTGGCCACGATCTCGTTGGCGATGAAGCCGCTGGCGCCGGTCTTGGTATCGACGATCACTTTCTGACCGACCTCGGACGTCGCCGCTTCCGCAAGGATGCGGCACAGCAGATCGGCCGTCCCGCCCGGTGCGAAGCCGCAGAGAAAGCGGACGTCGCCGCCAAGCGACTGCGCGCGTGCGGGCACTCCGGCCAACGAGCCGAGCAAGGCTGCCGCACCCGCGGCCGTGAAAGTCCTGCGTTGCATTCTTGTTTCCTCCCTGTGTTGGGAAAAGCCTAGCATACTTCCTGAATGAGCAAGCCCCTTCGCCGCCATCTGCTTGCCGGCCTCGCGGCCCGTCCCCCGGCCCCTGTCCGCGCCCGGGCAGCGGACTTTCCCGACAGGCCGCTGCGGTTCATCGTGGGCTTCGCGCCGGGCATCGGCGAACGACTGGGTCGCACCGGCGTTGAACTGCAACATGCCCTACAAGGGCGGCGGCCCCGCGATGGCGGATCTCATGGCGGGCCAGGTCGATCTTTATTTCAGCGGCCTCTCGACGGCGCTGCCTCATGCGAAGGCCGGAAAGCCCGCCTCGCAAAGGAGGCGGGCCTCAAGGCGGAGTTACGTCCTACTGGACGGACGAGAAGGCCGTCGGCGTCAGCATCTGCACCGAGACGTTCTCGACGATCGCGCCATCCTTCTCCGTTTCGGCGCGCTTGGCCAGCCACTCCGGATCGGCGGCGAAGGCATTCCACTTCTTCTCGCGGTCGGCCAGCGATTCCCACGCGAGGAAATAGGTCAGCTCCTGGTTTGACTCGCCGATCAGCGTCGTGAAGAAGCCGGCCTGCTTGATGCCGTGCCGCTCCCAGATCTTGAGCGTGATCGTGTTGAAGCGATTGAGCAGCGCCGGGAGACGACCCGGCACGCACCTGTAGACCCGCATTTCGTAGATCATCTTCTCTCTCCCCTAGAATTGCCCGCCGAAGCGCGGCACGAACCCATCGTCCCTGTGGTCGATGTGGCAACTGAACGGCGCCCCGAAGTGGCACGGCATCAGCCGCGCGCCGCTGCCGGCGCAATGCTCCAGCGCCGCGCGCCGGCTCTTGCGCGCACCGACGCCATCTGCGCAGGCGAAGCTGTTCCATTCGGGATGATAGACCTGCAGCGCGTGGTGAAGGATGTCGCCACAGAACAGCGCCTTCTCGCCGCGCGATTCGAACTTGATGGCGATCGTACCCGGCGTATGCCCAGGCGCCGGCTCTACCGCCAGATTCTCGTCGAGTTGCGCGGCTCCATCGATCATCTGCGTGAGCCCGGCCTCGACCACGGGCAACACGGAATCGCGGAACGAGCCCGCATTGACGGGACCGGTCGCGGGATCGCTGTCGAGCTTCAGGTAGTGATCGTAGTCGGCGCGACTGAAGACGTATTTGGCATTCTTGAAGGTCGGGACCCACTTGCCGTTCTCGAGCCGCGTGTTCCAGCCGACATGATCGACGTGGAGATGGGTGCACATGACCATGTCGATCTGGTCGGGCTCGACGCCGGCCGCCTTCAGCCGTTCGAGATACTTCGTCTCCATCAGGTGCCACTTCGGCCGATGGGGACGCGGCTTGTGATTGCCGACACAGGTGTCGATCAGGATCGTCTTGCCGCCGATCTTCAGCAGCCAGCTATGGACGCTCAGCTTCAGGAAGGCAGAAGCCTCGTCATAGTGAGCGGGCATGAGCCAGCCACGATGACGCTCGACGACGGCGGGATCCCAGTCGGGAAAGAAAGCCCTGGCGTCGAAGTTCGGCTCGTAACTTTCCTCGATGCGCACGGCCGTGCCGGCGCCGAGCTTGACCTCAACCATCCCTGCCACCTCCCCTGTTTGCAGGGGACCTTAGCGGTGCGGGGCCGGTGCGGGAAAGACGTCCGTTTCGCCTCCCGCTTGCCGTCAGAACGGCAGGCGCGAGGCGTCGACGCGCTCGACGTGGCGGTGCGTGAGCGCCGCAATGGCGGCTCCCCCGAGCGGCACCACGATGGCAAGGGCGATGAAATGAACGCCGAGCAGCCACGGTTCGAACAGGCCGGGCATCATGTGTCCGACCGTCACGGTCGAGACGAAGAACAGGACGGCGAAGCTCGCCCCGGCAAGCAACCCACCCAGCATTACGAGAAGAAGCGAAGTCGTCAGCGATCGTCCGATGAGATAGCTCGCCGCGAAAGCGGCACCGGCGGCAACAAGCGCTGTAACAGTTTCCATCACCTACTCCTCCAATACGCTCTCGACTTACGAGAAATCAGAGTCGACACTGCGTCGTCACCCTCACTTTGAAACATCCAATGTTCGTCGAGAACCGACCAATTGCGCATGTCTGACTCTGCATTCGACTGGCTTTCCGCAGCGGAACTCTCAAAACTCTTCGCGCGCCGTCAGGCGTCTCCTGTCGAGATCGTCGACGCGATGTTGAAGCGTGCATCAGCGCTGCAACCTCATCTGAACGCGATCGTGCTGGTCGATGCGGAAGGCGCGCAAAGTGCCGCAAAGGCTGCAGAATCGCGCTGGCAGAAAGGCGAGCCGCTTTCTCCGTTCGACGGGATTCCGACGACGATCAAGGACACGACGAACGTAAAGGGATGGCCGACACGCCTTGGATCGCATTCCACGGATGAAACTCCGGCTAGCGAGAACGCCGCCGTCGTCGACAAGTTCCTTGCCGGGGGCATGATTATTCTTGGCAAAACCACGACGCCCGAATTCGGCTGGAAGGCTCTGACCGACTCGCCTCTCCAGGGCACGACGCGCAATCCCTGGAACCTCGCCCACTCGCCCGGCGGCTCGTCTGGCGGCGCGTCGGCGCTCACTGCGGCGGGCGTCAATCCCTTCAACCATGGCAACGATGGCGGCGGTTCGATCCGCATTCCAGCCGCCCATACCGGGCTCGTCGGCCTGAAGCCGTCCTATGGACGCATCCCGCAGTCGCCGGCCGATGCGCCCTTCGCCGACGTCATCAGCCAGGGCGTCCTGGCGCGCTCGGTGCTCGACACCGCGATGGCGCTGAACCTCACGGCCGGTCCCGATCCGCGTGACTGGCGATCGCTGCCGGCCGAGGCGCGCGACTATACGGTCGGCCTCGAGGCCGGCGTGCGCGGCTGGAGGATCGGCCTCAGCCTCGACCTCGGCCATGTGCAGGCCGATCCGGAGGTGCGCGATCTCATCGTGGCGGCGGCGAAGCGCTTCGAGGATCTCGGCGCACATGTCGAGGAGGTCGGCCCGATGTTCGAGCCGCTGCAGCAGCATTTCGAACCGCTCTGGATCGGCAGCTTCGCCACGCGGCTCCGCCAGATTCCGACGCAGCTTCACGACAAGCTCGATCCGGGTCTGCGCGCGCTTGCGGAGAAGGGCCTGTCGATCACCCTCGCCGACTATGCCCGCGCCTACGAAGCCAAGAGCAAACTCGCGCGCGACCTCGCCCTCTGGCATCGCAACTACGATCTGCTGCTCGCGCCCGTCACCCCGACCGCGGCGCCGCCGGCGGAGACGCTCTACAATTCCGAAGCGTTCCCGCGCTGGACGAAGGGTGCGCCCTACACGCTTCCCTGCAATCTCACGGGACAACCCGCCGCGTCGATGCCGGCGGGTCTCACCAGAGCCGGTCTGCCGGTCGGCCTGCAGATCATCGGTCCGCCGCGCGCGGACGAGGTCGTGCTGTGCGCGATGCGCGCCTATGAAAGTGCCAGCGGCTGGGCCTGGCCGCAGCCACACGTGCTGGAGACACTTCGGGGATTGTGAGGGCGCGCGCCCGTCAGGCCGGGTGCGAGACCTTGTCGACCTTCGGGCGGACGACGCGCAGGGCAATGACCAGGACGCGATAGCCGAGGAAGCCGGCGCAGAGCGCACTGCCCGCCGCGATGTATCCCGGCTCGATCAGCGCTTCGCCCATCATCGCCGACGAGAAGTCGATGATGGACAGTGCGGCGAGAATGAGCGCGGCGACGAGCCCGTCGACCGTCGCCGGCAGCGACACCAACCCCGACTCCCGATTCGACTGCACGCTCAGCATCCATCCGCGAATACGGCCGATCACCGAGCCCACCACGAAGGCCACGAGCCAGAGAATGTCGAACAGGAAACTCGCCTCGAACACGCCGGCGAGCAGCATCAAGGTCGCCAGTACCGCGAAGCCGCCTGGCAGTGCGACCCGTCCCAGCGTCGTGACGCCGCCACGCGACTGCATCGCCATCGTCCAGAGGCAAAGGGCGGCGAACAGAAGCGTGAGGCCGTTCGCCAGGCTGAGGGCCGAAACCATGAGCGAAGGAAACGACACGGCGCGCGGCGAGTAAAGCGCTGAGGCTGCACAAGCACTGTCGGGGAG
>JAKFVZ010000302.1 GCA_021732965.1 Reyranella sp. | reverse complement strand
CGCCGCCTTATGCGCTGCTGGACGGCCAGGATGATCTTCTGGTCCTCGACGAGGCAGTCGCGCCGCCGCTTACGCGCGGGATCGACCCTTTCCACGGTCTTCCCATCGACTTCGTTCATGAAGCCCGTGTCGCGGCCGCCCGTCACCTCGTGCAGGGAGATGAGGCCGCGGCAGAACGCCGGCTCGAACACGTTCGGCAGGACGAGCACGGGCGCCTGCAGGGCCCCGCCGGTGTGCAGGTGGGGCGGCGGCAGGGCGTCAAGAAAGGCGAACAGTTCGGCGCAGTCGGCGCCACCGGGCTTGAAGGGAATGATCTCAAGCACCCTCAGGATCGGGTCGAGCACGACCCAGAATTGCCGCACCTCGACCTGGGTGCCGGCCGCCGCCTCGCGCGGCACCGCGCCATAGGTCTTGGAAACCTGACCGTCGAAATCCCAGAAATGGCGGATGCCCGGCAGGTCCTGCCGGACACGGCCGGTGTCGCGGTCCGACGGATCGACCGACACGCCGAAGAAGCAGATGCGCTCGTCGTCGAACTTTTGCCGATGGGCAGCCACGGCGGCGAGCGCGGCGGCGCCCCCTGGCGTACTGCCCGACACCAGGAAGCACAGCACGACATAGCGCCCCGCGACCGTGTCGAAGATGTAGCGCGGATTGCCATCGGTCGCGGCCTGGAAGCGAGGCGCGGGATCTCCCCGCAGAAGCGTGACGAAGCTGTTTTCCATCCGGATACAGGCTATTCGGCTTTGATGCCGGATTCAAAAGCCGTCACGCGGAGCCTTGACCCACATCAAGGTGGAGTGCCGGTGCTGCCCGCACAGTTCGTCCAAGGACTGGAGCAACAATGACCCACAATCACGCAATCGTCTGGATGGACAGCAAGGAAGCCCACGTTTTCCACTTCAACGCGGTGGACGTCGAGAGCGAGGTGCTCAAGGCGCACAATCCCTTCCGCAAGGTCCATCACAAGGCCGGTGCGATCGGGTCCGGCCATGCGGCGATCGAACTCGATTTCCTCGATCGCATCGTCGACGCCGTTCGCGGCACGACGAGCTGGCTTCTCGTCGGGCCCGGACAGGCCAAACTGGCGCTCGTCCGGCATCTGGAGGCACATCTTCCCCACGACCTGAAGCGGCTGGCCGGCGTCGAAGCGATGGATCACCCGACCGACGGCGAGCTGGTCGCCCACGCCCGGCGCGCCTTCAAGGCCATCGACCGCATGGGCGGCCCCGTTGCCGAGGCCGGTCGCGCGCCGCACTGAGCGGCCCCAGATCGTGAAGTGCGCTCGGCGGGTCAGCCGTCGAGCCACGCGTGCGCGAGCAGGAATAGCGCGCCGAGCATCCCCGAGAAGATCCCGATCATCCACACGAACGCCTCGAACTCGAAGCGGTAGAACAACAGCAAGCCGAGGCCGAAGGCGACGGCGCCCAGGCCGTCGAGTGACACGACCCATCCCCGCTCGACCACTCCCCGGATCTTCAGCGCGATCCAGAGCTGCAGGAGGCCGGTACACACGGCCCAGGCCGAAACCAGCGGCACCAGATACCGGGCCACGACTTCGGGCGCCGCGATCACGGAAGCGGCGCAGGCAACGCCCGCGCCTCCCATCAAGCCCAGCCAGACCCGCGGCGTACCCGGTCCGCCCCTGATGGCCACCGCCCACGTGAGAAGACCATCGACGAGGGAGTAGCCGCCCCACAGATAGACCAGGTGTACGGCCGCCAGATGCGGCCAGAAGAAAACGAGCGCCGCGAAGGCGATGGCCGCGATCCCCCGCCACTTGAGCAGCGGGGGATGGTCGGGCGGCAGCGCCGCTGGCACGCCCTCGTCACGATCCGGAAGCAAGAGCCCGCCGATCTCCGGCTACTTCGCGACCGCAAGAGCGACGAGACCAACCATTGCGACCGATACACCGAAAGTGCGGGCGAGCATTCCGGACTCCATTCCAAGGGTGACCTGATGCCGCGAACCTAGTCGGCTCTCGCGGGCTCACCTTGAGACAAATCAAGAAATGCCGGTCTTCCTCGTGACCTACATCAAGGTCGGCTTCTTCCGGCCGTGGGACCAAGGCCTTCACGGACAGGGAGGTCGCCATGGGTTTCAAGACCATTCTCGTTCACTGCGATGCGGCTCGCGAGGCCGGCAGGCGGCTCGCCCTCGCGGCCGGAATGGCCGAGCGCTACTCGGCACACCTGGTCGGCGTGCATGCGCGACCGCCCCTCCAGGTTTCCGCCTTCTTCGAAGGCGGCGTCGCCATGGACGCGCTGTTCGCGAGCTACGATGCCGCCCTCAAGGCGGAGGCCGGCTCCGCCAGGGCCGCCTTCGAAAGCGCCGTCAGGGGGCGCCAGCTTTCCCACGAATGGCGGCTTGCCGACGGTTACGTCGACGCCGTGCTCGCCAGTCAGGCGCGATATGCGGATCTTCTGGTCGTCGGGCAGGCCGGTCCCGATTCCGGAACATCGACCCCGACCGACCTGCCGGAGGCCGTTGCCCTGTCGGCCGGGCGGCCCTGCCTCGTCGTTCCGCGCGCCGGTGCCGAAAGGACACCGGGCATGAACGTCCTGCTTTGCTGGAACGCGTCGCGCGAAAGCGCACGGGCGGCCGCCGATGCGCTGCCTCTCCTGCGCGGTTCGAAGAACGTGACGATCCTGGTCGTCGATCCCCGCAGTTCCCCCGATGGCCACGGCGCCGAACCGGGCGCCGACGTTGCGGCATGGCTGGCGCGCCACGGCGTTGCCGTGACGGTGCAGCGGGAGGTTGCCGCGGACAATGACGTCGGCGGCGTGATCCTCTCGCGGGCCTCGGACGTCGATGCCGATCTCATCGTCATGGGGCTCTACGGGCATGGGCGGATGCGCGAAATGATCCTCGGAGGCGCCAGCCGGACGGTGCTCGCCCGAGCGACCGTTCCGCTCTTCGTCTCACATTGAGCCGCCGCGAGAGCGAGCGCGGCTTTGCTCTGGATCAATGCCCGGCCATGCCCGCTGGAGCACCATGCGGCATGGGAATCGAGGCGCCTACTGTCCTGGTGGTGGACGACGACGACGCGGTGCGCAACGCACTCGCCTTCGCATTGCATGCGGAGGGCTTCTGCGTCCGCAGCTATGCCAGCTCCGCCGGACTCCTCGCCGAATCCATTCCCTGCCGGAACTGCCTGCTGATCACCGACTACAGGATGCCGGAGGTCGACGGGCTCGAACTCATCGAGCGCCTGCGCGGCAGCAAGCCCGACCTGCCGGTCATCCTGATCAGCGGCCTGGTCAACCGGGCGCTGCGAGGCCGGGCCGCCCGGCTGGGGGTGAGTGCCGTGCTCGAGAAACCTCTCAGCGGTCCGGGGCTCGTCGAGACGATCCAGCACATCTTCCATGGCAGCGCCTGAGCCCGGCATCTTGCTGCCGCGGCGGGTCGCCGGATACGTCGTAGCCTACTCGGGTCGCCATCAGATCGGTCTCGCCGCGCTTTCGGTGGCCGTCTTTGCGCTGGCCGCCCTGCCACTCGAACTCCAGCGCCGCCTCGTGAACACGCTGGTCGAACATGGATCGTTCTCGACCGTGATGTGGCTGGCCGGCGGCTATGCAGGGGTCGCGCTCGGCGAGCAGGTCCTGAAGCTCCTTCTCAACGTCTACCGCGGCTGGGTTGCCGAGGACTCGGTGAGAAACCTGCGGAGCAACGTGTCGCTGGCCGCCGAGCGGGCCGATCGCACCGGCTCGACCGAGGAGATCGGAGCGCAGATATCGATGATGCTGGAGGAGGCCGAACCGATCGGCGGCTTCACCGGCATCAGTCTCTCGGAGCCGCTGTTGCAGGCGGGCATCCTGGTGAGCCTGATCGGATACATGGTCGTGCTCGACTGGCGGCTGGCCCTGCTCGGCCTTGCGTTCTTCCTGCCGCAGACCGTCTTCGTGCCGCTCCTGCAGGCCGGGATCAATCGCAGGGCGCGCGAGAGAATTCTCGTGAAGCGGAGCATCAGCGCCGGCGTGGTGGACCATGTCGTGGCCCGCACGGCGGGATGGGCCTGGGCCCGCGGGCCGATCGGCCGCGTCTTCACGCTCAACATGGGAATCTACCGGCGGAAGTTCACGCTCAACCTGCTGATGAACATGATGCATCACCTAGGCGTCGCCTCCGCCCTGTGTCTGGGTGGGTGGCAGGTGCTGGAAGGCCGCATGGAGGTCGGGACCGTCGTGGCATTGTGGCCGGACTCGGCAAGATCAACGATCCCTGGGGCGACCTGGTGAACTGGGCCCGCGAGTTCGCCGTCGTCAGCGTCAAATACCGGCTTTTCTCGGAACTCGTGAACGGTCTTTCGCGGCGGACTACGTAGAATCCCTTAGTCTAAGACCCGAATAGCAGCAGCCCTGAACGCAAGGTACCCAGCTGACGGTTCGATCGAGAACACCGTCAGGGGGACAAGATGCAAACAACCGCCATTCGTCCGCAGCACTCGACGCCCGCGATCATCTTCAAGCGTTCCGGCGCCGTCGGCCTCACGCAGCATTTCGCCAAGGGCGACGAGCTCTTCGCCGAAGGCGACGAGGCCGACTACTTCTACAAGGTCGTCTCGGGCTCGATCCGTT
>JAKFVZ010000740.1 GCA_021732965.1 Reyranella sp. | reverse complement strand
TGCCATGGCAGTAGCGCATCTGGCTGCGAGTTGGTCGATGCGCGCCGAGCCCAGATCTGATCCAGGCGGCAGATTGGTCAGGACCAGGCGCGCTGCATAATCGCTGAGGCGCGGATCCTGGAATGCCACGTTGGAGCGCTCTTCCCAGCTGGCAGCGGCGAGGAAGCGGCTGATCGCCTGCTTGTCCTGCTGTCCATAGAAGCCGTCATAGAGACGTTCCTCCGAGGTCGGGTCGGCTCGGTCAGCATAGGTGTGCGCCTGATGCAGGCTTGTGATCCGTTCTCGCGTTGCGGTCGCCTCTTGCCATGCCTGAGCGTTACTCGCGATCTCGGCCGTCGCCGTGGCGCCGAAGCGTGTGAGTTCGTGAGCAGGAACGATCAGAGGGGCTGCAGCCGCCCGGATGACCTTCAACGGTGTGTTGCGGCCGAAGCTGAGCGGGCCGAGATCGTCGATGTTCGCCGGGATCGCGCCAGGAGCATGCCTGAGGTCGGCCAGAAGCCAGCGGCGGCCACCGTCGACGCAGATAGGCAAGCAGGGCGCGAGGTCGGGTTCTCCGAAGTGCGAGAAGGCCCAGACGATCGTGCCAGATGAGGCGGCGCGCAGTTGGCGCTCCACCAGGTCCGCATTGCCGCAGTTGAGCGCGACATCCCAGGCCCAGCGGCAGCGGGCGTGCACCAGGCGCGCGAGGTCGAGTGTGGCGCGGCTGTCGCCGACAGCATCGTGGGCCACGATCTCGATTGCATTGGCGCTTGCAATCGCTCCAAGGCGGAAGCTCATCTTCCCGGTCGCAGGGTCGGTCGGAATGGCAATCGAGCCCGGCGCGCCGGCGCTGACGAGCTGCAGCAACGACAACATGTCGACGCGCCGGTTGGCTTTGCCCGAAGTGACCCACGGGTCCATCAGGTTGCGCGCCAGCATGGTGCGGATCATTTCGTCGTCGAACTTGATCCCGTTGAACGTCAGGAAGATGCGGGCTCGACCGTAGGGCGCTGCCAGTGCCTTCCGGATTTCCTGGGCGGCCGCGAATTCGGTCGGCAAACCGGGGTCGTCGAGATCGTAAGGGTCAAAGCCTGTCACACCGAGCGCGGCTGGCGCCGGCACAATGTACGGCAACCGGCGGATCCTGACCTGGCTTTCGGTCTGTGGTTGGAAGGCAGCATCGGCCGTGACCGCCCCAAACTGCAGGATCTGCCCGTGCCGGACGTCGGCATCGGAGGTCTCGGTGTCGTAACAGACCAGATCCTCAGACGGAGCAGCAAGAGGCGCGCTTGCCTGCATCGGCGCATCAGCTTTCTTCAGCGCAGCAAGGCCGCCAGGCACATTTTCGAAAAGATCGCGGTCTGCCATGGGGCCTCTGTCTGGATGTGCAGGCAAGCGCCCAAGGACGATTTCTAAGCGAGCCGTGGATTACATAACGATTCGTGCCACCAATTCTTGAAATCGTCGAGAGCCCGGGGCATGATGCTCACAGGTATCGCCCACCCCACCTGCTGCCGGGTGAGACGGGTCTGGACTTCACGATCATGGTTTTGCGGCTACCCGACCAGTGGGGCCTCGCGGAATCGGCAGCCGAGAGCCTCTTTGGAAAGGTATCCGCCATGCAGATCATGGTCTCGGCTCAAATTCTCGCCCATATGCGCACGCTCGTTGGCGCAAGCATCCCCGCTTCTAAATCCTCGCATCGCGCAGAGGCGCTCGCATCGGCTTTGGGGTTCAACAGCAACGCTGCACTGATTGCCTGGCAGAATGCTGTGGCGCGGTCCGATGTCAGGATGCGCGAGCTCGACTCAAAGGCCTTTGCCGAGCGGCTTGGAGTTCTTTCGGGGATCCCGGACATCGATGGCGGCATTGCGGTATCTTCGTCGAGGCAGGTGCTGGCGGCGGTGACGGGCCCCTCGTTCGATGAGACAATGGCGGCCGGGCAGTCGGCGTTCTTTTCGGACGAGGCCAAAGCGATGACCGATCGCGAGCGCATCGAAAAGATGGGCTTCCTGATCGACGATGTGACGCAAGCCGGCCAGAAGGCCTTCTTCGCCGACAATCCATCGGGCGACTGGGGAGCCCTGACATCTCGTCAGAAGTTCACGCAGATGGCCTTCCTGCTGCGCTGGCGGATGCTGATGATGGGCATGGTCGCCAACATGGTGGAGGATTTCTCCGACGGGACGGATGTTGCCGGCCACTTGGCTGCGTCGTTCGAGCGCCACGCTGATTACGACCCGTTGATCGCCGGCTTCCTGTCGGACTGGCTTCTTGTGGCGCGCAGCAAGCAGGACGCTGGCTGGGGCGACATGATCTACACGACGTTCAGGCCCCGCATCAAAGCCTTCATGGAGGCCGTCTGCAGGACGTGGAGCGACGACATTGATCCGCTGACGCTTGAGCCGACGGGCAAGCGCTACAAGCCCGGCAAGGGGGATCATCGCACCGTCTCGACCTCTGTTGCGCCCTGCGACCACCTCTCGTTCTGGGATGCGGGGCTCGATGAGGCGAGCGATACAGCCATTCCTGGGCTGGCCCTGATGGCCCACTGGATGGCGGGTGCCTCGCATGAGGAGCTGTCCAGGCTTGCTCTCAGGATCCGAGAAGCCGGGTACGGCGACCTTGCACCTGGCGTGAAGCTCGTCGACGAGACTGGTGCCGAACTCACCGCCACGGAGATCATGAACGCGGGCCCTGCGCCTTACACGCTGGACGAGATCCGCCCTGGCGGCTTCGAATTCTGGAGCAAAGCATCCGTGGTGCTGGCCGAGGTCGGCATGGCTGCGCGAGCTTTCGATCTTATGCGCGATGCTGGCTATCACGTCATCAAACTGGACGCCTCCCAGCCGGATTTCGAGCAGCGGTTCAGGAGTTCCTTCCGGATGGCCCCGGAGATGCTCTGGATCGAGAATGCCGGCGACGTGTCGTTTGACCACCTCTCGAAACTCGACGTCTTCAGTGTGCTGGCCTTCGTCACAGATGCGAAGCCTGACGTCGCCGCGCAGGTGATGGGATTGCCATCCTCTCTCGACCTGCGCTCCGATCCAGCCTTGAAGCCTTCCTGATAACGAACCCTCAGGGCCGAGGGTTCTCAGTCCTGAGGGTTTCAACGCGCTGGCGCAGCTCGGCCGCCCAGTCGATCAGATAGCCCCGCAGCTTCACCGGATCGCGATCTTTGAGGTCCTCGATCGATTTGGTCCCGAGGTAGAGATCGGTCTGCGAGCCGCCATTGCTCGATGGATGCGGGAACGCTCCCAGGAGCTGTTCCTCCTGGAGGTGTCCACGCTCCACGCACCACCGCAAGGCGTCCAACGGTGTCGGTCCCAGCGCGATGAAGAAGCAGTCATCGGGCAGCGCCGGCAGGCTGGCGACGAAATCGAGCTCGAAGCTTTCCTTCAGGAGCGGCGAGCGCATGATCTCGTCGAAGGAGCCGTTGAAAGGCTTGCTGTTCGCGTTGAAGGCAGCGTGCGGCACGACCGACGTCGAATGGATCAGATGGGAGGCATCACCCCACAGCTGGCTTGCGTCATCGACGCCAAGCAGGTCGGAAACCCCGGTCCCATTGATCAGGCGAACGAGGTTGGGGCGCATCGCCGGGCCACCGAAAGCTGCAAAGCGCTTCACCCGAGCCGGCATGTCCTGACGGGGCTCGTCTCGCAGTGCCAAGCTGCGGATGGCAGCATAGGACTCGCTGACTTGCGTCGGCCCCGGCGTGATGCCGACAAAGCAGAGCTTGGCTGATGCATTGACGTGCTCGAACGGCACGTAGATCAGCGAGTGCGCCTGGCTCCTGCCAAGGACGACTTCCGGCAAAAGCGCTGCAGCCTCGCCTCTCTTCGCGATCAGGTCGAAATACTGCTCAAAATACTGGCGAGGCAACGAACTCTCCGCGAATAGCCGGCTAGGTTCGTTTGTTCCCGGAAAGGTTGCATACAGCAAGGTCGCGAAGGCGTTGCGTCGGCCGATTTCATCCGGACGGTATGTCTTCCTGACAAAAGCTGTCAGGAGGTGGGGCTGCTGCCTAGATTATCAGGGCCTTGAAGCCGAATTCGAACACATCTGTTCATTTGATCCGGATGATATCTCTTGGATCAGCTTCTCTAAAACGTCGGCTTCCGGATAGCTCTCCGTGAGATCTGCTGAATCCATCGCTTCCGTCAGTTGCTCAGTGCTCATCTCGACGGCTTCGATCTGGGCTCCGCCGCGGTAACGGCGAACGCATGCGACGCCTGTATCGGGTTCGACGACGGCGACGTCGATTGCGATCGCCGGATGGAGCAGGCTCGCGTTCTCGAAGACAGGCCATGGGGCGCCCGAGCTGAAGAAATTCCATCTCAGCGCAGATCCATCGCGATTGAGATCGTATGGCCCGTGGACTTCCTCAGGGCTGAGCTCGACGCAGCCCCAGTGCTTCTCTCGCCACAGGGAGGCCTGGGGCTCGGCAAGATTGCTTGGAAATGGTGCGAGGCTGGATAGAGCCAGGGGCATGGAGCCCGAGCGCGCCGCCTCGGCGAAGCTTGAGACCTCCGCGATTGGGCCCGAGGCAATGACAGCAGCCCAATGCACGTTCGTCATAGATAGTCCGCCTTCCAGATGCGCGCCGACGGCTG
>JAKFVZ010000187.1 GCA_021732965.1 Reyranella sp. | reverse complement strand
TTCGTAAGTCTCGCCCAGGCTCTTCAGCAGCGCGGAGACGTCGAACGGAGCGAACGCGCTCTTCTGGGCGCCGGCCTCTACCTGGGCGATGCGCAGCAGCGCCGAGAAGGTCTCCAGCAGCGCGTCGGCTTCCTCGATGGCGGCGTCGGTGGCGGCGCTGTAGTCCGCCGTCGTGGTGGCCCGCTCGCGGGCATCCTCGAGCTGCTGGCGCAGCCGGCCGAGCGGGGTGCGCAGGTCATGGGCGATGTCACTCGACACCTGGCGCAAGCCGTCCATGAGCTGCTGGATGCGCGCCAGCATGGCGTTGAGGCTGGCCACGAGCTGGTCGATCTCGTCGTGGGTGCCGCGCTCGGGGATTCGGGCGGAAAGATCGCCCTCCATTATGGCGCGGCTGGTGCGCGTGATCGTGTCGATGCGCCGCAGGAAATTGCTGCCGAGCAGCGCGCCGCCCGCGATGGCGAGCAGCAGAGTGAGACCGCCGGACCAGGCGAAGGCGCGGATGATGGCGCGCTGCATGTCGACCAGGCGGTTGGCGTCCTGCGCCACCAGCAGGAACGAGCCGTCGGAGAGGGTCAGGCCGAAGCCGGTGAGTTTGGCTCGTTCCCCGGCGCGCTCGGGGTCGAGGGGCTCGGGTTGCTCGCCCTGGGGCTCGAAATCGACCGCGCCGTTGACCGGCGGCATGCCAGGCAGGTTGCCGACGACGACGCGGCGGTTCGGTGCCTGCAGCAGGTAGAAGATCGGGCCCTTGGTCCGGAAGTTGATGCGCCGCGTGATCTGCTCGGCCAGGCCGGCGAGCCCGCTGCGGCGATGGACTTCGGCGAGCTGGTAGGCCTCGGAGCGCAGCACCGCCGCCATGTCGTTCTGCATCGCCGCGGTCGCGGTCCAGTAGACGCTCACGAACAGCACGGCCGCCGACAGGATGAACAGCACCGCGTAGAGCAGTGGCAGGCGAAAGCTCGCCGACCGCAGGATCCTAGTCAGGCGCGCGGATGACATAGCCGGCCCCCCTGATCGTATGGAGAAGCGGCTTGTCGAAGCCCTTGTCGATCTTGGAGCGGAGACGGCTGATATGCGTCTCGACGATGTTGGTCTTGGGATCGAAATGGAAGTCCCAGACCTTCTCGAGCAGCATGGTGCGCGTCACCACCTCGCCGGCATGGCGCAGCAGGTATTCGAGGACCTTGAACTCCTGGGCCAGCAGCTCGATGCGCTTGCCGGCGCGCGTCACCGTGCGGGCCAGCAGGTCCATTTCCAGATCACCGACGACCAGTGACGTGGCGGCCACGATCGGCGGGCGACGGGAGAGGGCGCCGATGCGCGCCCGGAGTTCGGCGAAGGCGAACGGCTTGGTGAGATAGTCGTCGGCGCCGGCTTCGAGGCCCGCGACGCGGTCGTCGACGCCGCCCATGGTGGTCAGGAACAGGACCGGCGCCTTCATGCCCGAGGCGCGGGCCGCCTTCACGAGCGACAGCCCGTCCATCTGCGGCAGCATCCGGTCGACGATCAGCACGTCGTATTTCTCGCCGGTGGCGAGGTACAGCCCGTCGCGTCCGTTGTCGGCATGGTCGACCACGTGGCCGTGCTCGCGCAGGCCCTTGGCGATGTAATCGGCGGTTTGCTTGTCGTCTTCGACGAGGAGGATTTTCACGGCGCCCGTCTATCCGGCGCCGGCTCCCGGCGCAACGTTCCCCAACTATACAAACATTCAATCCTGCGGCCATCAGGGCGCTACGGGGCCTCCCCCATATTCCGCTCACCCCCCAAGGAGGAGGCTGTAGTTATCATGACCAAGACCAAGTCCCGTATCCTGACTGCCCTGGCGCTCACCACCGCCCTGACGGCGCCTGCCCTGATCGCCCCGATGTTCACCGCCCCCGCGGCCATCGCCGGCCAGACGGCCATGCCCGTTCAGGACTTCTCGGACCTGGCCGCCAAGGTGACCCCTGCGGTCGTCAACGTCGCCGTCACCATGAAGGCCGGCGCGGACGACGACGGCGAGACCCGCATGTCGGACTCGCAGCAGAAGCAGATGGAAGAATTCATGAAGCGCTTATCGGAGCGTTTCGGCCAGCCGATGCAGCCGGGTCGTCCGGACGGCAAGGGCCGCCCGCAGTCGAAGGACAAGGCCCAGGCCGTCGGCACGGGCTTCATCATCGACGCCAAGGGCGTGATCGTCACCAACTATCACGTCGTCGGCAAGGCCGACTCGATCACGATCACCATGGCGGACGGCACCAAGCTGCCGGCCAAGATGGTGGGCGGCGACGAGAAGACCGACCTGGCCGTGCTGAAGGTCGAGAGCGACAAGCCGCTCCCGTTCGTCTCGTTCGGTGACGCCTCCAAGGTGCGCGTCGGCCAGCCGGTGATGGCGGTGGGCAACCCGTTCGGCCTCGGCGGCACCGTGACCACGGGCATCGTGTCGGCGCGCGGCCGTGACATCCACTCCGGCCCGTTCGACGACTACATCCAGACCGACGCCGCCATCAATCGCGGCAATTCGGGCGGCCCGCTGTTCGACATGAACGGCAACGTGATCGGCATCAACACGGCCATCTACTCGCCGACCGGCGGCAGCATCGGCCTGGGCTTTGCGATCCCGTCCTCGCTGGCGCAGCCGGTGGTGGCGGAGCTGAAGGACAGCGGCCGGGTCGAGCGTGGCCTGCTCGGTGTCCAGATCCAGCCGGTCTCGAAGGCGATCGCCGAGAGCCTGTCGCTCAAGGACGAGAAGGGCGCCCTGGTGGCGATGGTCCAGCCGGACAGCGCGGCTCTCGCCGCCGGTGTCCAGTCGGGTGACGTGATCATGAGCGTCGACGGCAAGAAGATCGACGGCATCAAGGAGCTGACCCGCACCATCTCCGCGGTCAAGCCGGGCAACTCGGTGAAGCTGGGTGTCTGGCGCGACGGCAAGGAGATGAGCCTGACCGCCAAGGTCGGTGGCCAGAAGGACGACGCGATCGTCAAGGCCAGCGCCGACGGCAAGGGCCCCGCGAAGGCGGAGCCGATGGCCTACGGTGTCTCGCTGGCGCCGCTCTCTGCGGAGGCGCGCAAGCAGCTCGGCATCGACGGTGACGTGAAGGGTGTGGTGGTTGCCACGGTCGAGCCGGGTAGCCCGGCCGACGACCAGGGCCTGAAGGCGGGCGACGTCCTCCAGCAGGTCGGCAAGGACGCCGTCGACAGCCCGAAGATGGCTGCCGAGAAGCTCAAGGAAGCGAAGACCACCGGCAAGCCGGTGCTCATGAAAGTGTTTCGAGAGGGGATGACGCGCTTTGTCGCTATCTCTCCCCGGGCGGCCTAGCAAACCTCTCGATCGGTCGGAGCCTTAGGGCTCCGACCGTAGCCTTCTACTCAAGCGTAGCGCGTGTTCTTCGAGGTTGAAGCAGAGCCATTATCTTTCCCCGGATGGCCGAGCGAACCTCTGTAAGAGGCCGGCGGTGGCCCCACCATCGCCGGCTTTCTTACAACCGACGCCTTCTCTCAGGGGGGCCGCGTCATTCCCGGCGAAGACCGGGAAGACGCGATCATGAGGGGGAGCGGGAGGTCCGCAGCCTGGTGTGGCGGTGCGGCGGACCTCCCCACCTCATCCATCGATGCCGGCCCTCGGGCCGGCATTTCTGCGTTCAGGGCGTAACGCGCCGCTTCAGGATTTCGTATTTCCGGGCCGAGGTGTCTTCGAGCGCTTCGGCGCGGTTGCTTGGTAGGTCCTGGTATTCAAGCGGCTGCTCGAACTGGCTCTCCGTCAGGTCGAGCCTTTGTCCCGCAACGCGATTATAAAAGTGCCACTGGCCTTCGACCGACGTCTTCAGGATATCGCCGCCCAGAACATCCTGTGCGACGAGCGCGGTGACGCTGCATTGCCCGCATGCGGGATTGTCGGGACGCCATTTGCCGCCGGTCTCGGTCGACCACGCCGACCGTAGTTTTTCCAGTAATCCGCCGAGGAGAGAAAGTTCCGTCATTCCGTGTTCCTCCCTAGAGGCTCCGAATGGTCAGCCGGGCAAAGGCATGCTATTTCGAATTCTGGACTAACACCCGCAGGTAGATCTGCTCTGGATTGGAGCCCGATTGATGCTCGAGGACGATCCGCGCCGGCGTGTCGGTTTCGTAGAAGGTTTCGAGCAGGCTGGGCGACAGGTTGGCGGTGGTGGGACTGCCGATCGACAGGATGGAAGGATGCTTGTTGGGCAGCTCGCGCAGGCCAGCGCCTTCCTCGGCAGTGCCGGGAACGAGCGCCCTCAGCCGGCAGTAGCCCGCGGAGGCGGGCGACTGGATCGACGTGGTCTCTGGCGGCTCGCTGCCGGTCGTGTAGGCGACCATCGACAGTCCGCTGATGTGATAGGCGCCGGGCGCCAGCGTCACGATGCCGGTGGCGAAATCACACTGGATCGCATCGCCCTTCCGCGCGTCGGTATCGGTGAAGACCCGCCTGTTCCAGCCAGGCGTCATCAGCTTCGATTCGGGCGAGAATTCCGTGAACACCGCGTAGTCGGATGGGGCGGGCATCGGCGTTGTCCCTGCCGCTAGAGCGCGCGCTTTTTCGAGTAGATGACGCCGCTGGCGATGCCGTGCCACTCGATTGTGCCGGCGCGGCGGGAATGCTCGATCTTGGGG
>JAKFVZ010000068.1 GCA_021732965.1 Reyranella sp. | reverse complement strand
GTGGGAATACTCCTCGAGGAAGTGGTGCTCGACCTCCCAGGCATAGTCGTAGCCTAGCGCATCGGCCAACTCGATCTGCGTGAGCGAATCCTGCAGGAGCTGGTACTCGCTCTTCTCGCCCCAGGGCCGCGGAAGCTGATGCTCGTAGAAGATGCCGAACTTCATGGGAGTGTTTCCTCAGGCAGCCTTGCAGAAACCGGAGATGCTGCCGACCAGCTTCGGCACCATCTGCTCAGGAACATCGTGCCCCCAGCCGGGGAAGGTCTCGATCTTCGCGCCGGGCACGAGGCTCGCCACGTCGCGGCCGCACTCGGCCGGCAGCAGCGGATCGTCGTCGCCGTGCAGCACCAGCGTCGGCACCTTCACCGTCTTCAGGAGGTCGACGCGCGGGCCGGAGACCATGATCGCGAGATACTGCCGGGCGGCGCCCGGCGGGTAATAGCGGCGGTCGATGTTGCGCTCGACCAGCGTGCGCATCGTTGCCGGATCGGTCGGGTAGCCCGGACTGCCGATCACGTTCCGCAGCTTGATGCCGTGCGCAACGAGCTGCTCGCGGGCGGGTCCCTCGGGCAGCGCCGACAGCATCGCCACGGCCTCGGGCTTGCCCATCGGCAGGCCCATCCGGCCGCTGGTCGACATGATGGAAACGAGCGAGCGCGTGCGCTGCGGATAGGTCGCGGCGATCACCTGGGCGATCATGCCGCCCATCGAGGCGCCGACCATGTGCGCCCGATCGATGTCCAGCGCGTCGAGCAGCCCGATCGCATCGGCGGCCATGTCTCCCAACAGGTAGGGCGCGTCGACCTTCTGGCCTTTCATCAGCTTGGCGAAGGAGCCCATCAGGTCGGGCAGACCCCATTTGTCGAAGTCCGTCGACAGGCCGACATCGCGGTTGTCGTAGCGCACGACGAAGAAGCCCTGGTTCGCCAATCCTTCGCACAGCGATTCCGGCCAGAGCGTCAATTGCGCTCCGAGGCCCATGATCAGCAGCAGGGCCGGGTCGCTCTTCTTGCCGAACGTCTCGTATTCGATCTCGATGCCATTGGCCTTGGTCTTCGCCACGCTTCCTCCGGGGTTGTCCGTCAGTATCGCCCGCGCCTTGCCGACCACCAATAGGCCAGCGGCCGCCGCAGCGGTCCCATCGGCCGGCCGAGAGATACGGCCGGCAGCAGGATCGGCAGGGCCCGGGGATCGACCTTGCGGCGAAGCGCCCGCGCGTCACCCACGAGCTGGTCGCGCTCCGGCCCCTCGCCCATCAGCCAGGCTGCGCCGATCGCATGGGCGGCCTGCCGCGAGGCGGCGTCATCGACGCCCAGCACCGCCAGTTCGAGGTCGGCCAGTGCCTGCCCGGCCGTCATCACGTCCAGCGGCCCCTCGATCTCTTCCTCGCGAGCGTCGATCAGCCTGACCAGGGCTTCGCGCTGGAGACCATGCCAGCGTACGGTTTCGCTCAGCGATTCGACAATGGGCTGCGCGCGTGGCTTCCCGGCACCGGCGGCTTCGGCAATCGCCTCGCGCCACCATTCGAGCCGGATGCGAGCGAGCATCGGTTCCTTTGTGACGCTGCGAGTGCGCGCCAGCTCATGGTCGAACGCCAGCAGGGACAGCAATCCGCTGCGCTGCGGCTCCGGTGCGAACAGAGCGCCGAGGAAGCGCTCGCGGTCCGCACCGCGCACCATGTCCAGCACGTAGCGGTGCGAAGCCTCGGGGGCGCTGTAACCGTTCGGCGGGGATTGGGACATCGGGGATAAGGACAGGGTGCGACCGTTGAACGCAGACGGGGTTGAGTTTACAATATGACCATCGGGGATTCTTCAATCCCCTCAATAAGATAAAAGGGGATATTCAACATGGGTGCCTTGTTTACCTCTCTCGGGCGCACCGTTTCCGCAGGCATCGTGCTCCTGATTGTGATCGTCGTCGGCGCCGGTGCGCTGACCGGACAGTCGATCAAGATCGATCATTCCTATGCGACGGTCATCATGCGGTGGCTGCACGTGATTTGCGGCATCATGTGGATCGGACTGCTCTGGTACCTGAACTTCGTGCAGGTGCCCACCATGCCGAAGATCCAGCCGGTCGAAAGCCGCACCGCCATCACCAAGTTCATCGCACCGACCGTGCTGTGGTGGTTCCGCTACGCCGCCCTCGCCACGGTGATCACCGGCCTCCTGCTGGCCGCGATGAACAGGTACCTCGTCGAAGCGCTCACCCTGCGCCCGGGCTTCGTCATGATCGGCATCGGCATGTGGATGGCGATGGTCATGGCCTTCAACGTCTGGTTCATCATCTGGCCGAACCAGCAGAAAATCCTCGGCCTTGTCGAAGCGACCGCCGAAGAGAAGGCCGCCGCGGCCCCCAAGGCCCTCTACGCCAGCCGCTTCAACACCATGTTCTCGATCGGCATGCTCTACTGCATGGTGGCCCAGCAGAACGCGCCGATCTGATCGAATTCGACACGGATAAGGAAACGGGGCCCTTGGGGCCCCGTTTTCGTTGGTGCGGTTCGCCGCCCGCTAAAGCGGGATCAGCGCCGCCGCCACCCGCCGGCCCTCGGCCAGCAATACGTTGTAGATCCGGCAGGCCGAGCCCGTGTCGACGACCTCGATCCCCATTCCGGCGGCCTTCAGCGTGGCGCGCAGGTCGGGCGGCACGAATACGGCGCGCATGCCGCAGCCCAGCACCAGGAGTTCCGTCGGGATGGCCGCCTCGCGCAAGGGCGCCAGGCTTTCCAGCGTGAAGTCCTCGGCCCGCGAGACGGTCCAGGGATATGTCACCGGCGGCGTCACCAGCACGGGCGACTGCCATTCCCGCTCGCTGATCAGAAAGCGGCCGGGACCGTAGCTGCGAATGTACTGGACCTGCTTGGGGTCCGGCGTCGGCAGGCTCTTGTCGGCGGGTCCCGGGAGCGGCGTCTTCACGCCCCGGCCTGCTCCGTCTTGTCGGCCTTGTCCGCCTTGTCCTCGGCGGGACGAAGCTGGTCGGCGCGCAGCCCGAGATAGACGAGGCCCGCGCAGGCAACCCAGACTGACGAGTAGGTGCCGACGATGACGCCCCACAGCATGGCGATCGAGAAGCTGTGCAGGACCGGACCGCCGAACAGCACCAGCGCGCCCACGGCGACGAAGACGGTGCACGAGGTCATCATGGTGCGCGCCAGCGTCTCGTTGATGCTCTGGTTGAGGAGATCGAGCAGCGGCATCTTCTTGTAGCGGCGCATGTTCTCGCGCACGCGGTCGAAGATCACGACGGTGTCGTTGATCGAGTAGCCGGCGATCGTCAGCACCGCGGCGAGCGCCGTCAGGCTGAAGTCGAGCTGGAACAGCACGAAGATGCCGATGGTCGAGATGACGTCGTGCAGCATGGCGATCAGCGCGCCGACCGCGAACTGCCACTCGAAACGCACCCAGACGTAGATCGCGATCGCGACCATCGTGGCGATCACGGCCCAGATGCCGCTGCGCATCAGCTCGTCGCCGATCTTCGGACCGACCGATTCGGTGCCGCGCAGCTCGTAGTTGGTGCCGATCGCATCCTCGACCAGCTTGATGGCGACCTGCTGGCACCATTCGGCGCGCTGCTCGACCGACATGTCGACCTTCGCCGTGTTGGTGGATCCCCGCGGAAGCTGGCGCTCCTGCAGGGTCAGGCCGGCACGGCTCACCGCATCGCGCCAGTTGGCGCCGTCGAGCGCGGTCGGAGAGGTAAATTCGACGTCGCCCGTCCCGGCGGCACCCGGCTTGACCTGCCAGCCCGGCCCGGCCCGCTTCTGCATCACGCGCTGGGCGCCCGCGACGCACTGGTTGTCACCCTCCTGCCGCTGGACGCGGATCAGGACCGTGCTGGGATCGCCGAATTCCTGCAGCGAGACTTCTCCGACGCCCAGGGCGCCGACGGTGTTGCGCAGCTGGTCGAGTTCGGCCTTGCCGTCCTTGGCCTTGGCCTGGATCGCGATGCCGCCCTTGAAGTCGATGCCGAAGTTGAGGCCGATCGTGAGGACGCCGACGATCGAGACGACGTTGATCAGGGTCGACAGGATCAGCGCAGTGCGGCGCTGCTTCAGAAAGTCGAACTTCGTCTTGAAGGTGAACAGGCGGACGGGCTTCCACATGGCTGCGCCTCAGATCACGAGTTCGGAGGGGCGGCGCCAGCGCACCCAGACGGCAAGCAGCATGCGCGTGAAGATCGTCGAGCTGAACATCGAGGTGATGATGCCGAGCGTCAGGGTCGTCGCGAAGCCGCGGATCGGGCCCGAGCCGAAGCCGAACAGCAGGACGCCGGCGATCAAGGTCGTGAGGTTGGCGTCGATGATCGCCGACATGGCCTTCTCATAGCCCGTGGCGAGCGAACTGAAGGGGGATCGGCCCAGCGCCTTCTCCTCCCGCACGCGCTCGTAGATCAGCACGTTCGCATCGACCGCGAGGCCGGCCGTCAGGACGAGGCCCGCGATGCCCGGCAGGGTCAGCGAGGCGCCGAGGATCGACATGCCGGCGAACACCATCAGCAGGTTCACGAGCATGGCGAGATTGGCGAAGCCGCCGAACACCGGGCCATAGGCCACGAACATGAAGATCGCGACCAGGACAGTGCCGACCCGCGCCGCCACGGTACCCGCCTGGATGGCG
>JAKFVZ010000639.1 GCA_021732965.1 Reyranella sp. | reverse complement strand
CGCGCCACCACTCGGTCATGAGGGCGATACATGAGGGATCGTGATGCCGCCGCACCATGACCGACGTTTCCCACAGGCTCGAACCAGCCGGATGGCCCTCCCCCCGATAGCGCGCCAGCTGGCGGGCGATGGCGTCAGCCTCCGGGTCCTTGCGCCTGATCCACTCATCACCCTCGTCAAACACGCAATCGCGAGTCGGGTGAGTGAATAACCCTACCGCAGCGTCGTCCGTGAGGGCGTCGGCGAACCGGCCCGCTTCGCCGCGCACGCCGATATTGGCGTCAATCCAGAGGCTGTGCCGGTACTCGGGAAAGTAGAGATGGGGATGCAGCTTCGCATGCCGTGCGGCTCGCCGGGGATCGGGGTGATCGTAGATCAGTGGCCGCACCTTCCAGCCTTTCGCGTCGAGAGGCCGATCGCTGAGAAGCACGAAATCACAATTGTCGGGCACGAACTCGGGGGCACGCACGACGTCGTAACCACCGGCCACTGCCGTATAGATGACGCATCGTCCTGTCGCCCGCTCCCATTCCGATGGCACTGGAACGACGGCAAGCGGCGGGGGCACCACCGCCGAAACCGACTGCCTCAGCCTGTCGAGCCATGCCTGATGCTCGACATGATGAAGGAAAGGATCGGCGGCCCAATGGAGTCCGGTCGCAGCCTGCCGGTAGGCGGCCGGGTCGAAACGCAAGGCCGGACTGAACCCCTGCATCCATCCCGTCAGGCAATAATGCAGCGCCGGATCCCGCGCGGCGCCGCGGCGCGCCCCGGGCTCGACCTGGTCGAGATAGAAGTCCGTCTCGATCGCCGCGTCGATCGCGTGCACCCAGCGATGCAGCACGAGTCTCGCAAGTGCCCGATAGCCGGGTAGCGCCATGATCCCCAGACTGTCGATCAGAAAGCGCGCGACCTTTGGCGCAAAGCGCTCTGTCACCACGCGCACACGGCTCTCCAACCGGATCAAGGAGAACTGCAACGCTCCTCTTGCCGTTTTCATGGCGACACCACCGTGGCGCAGTCGGCGGCGTGTCTCTTCTGCTCCGGGCGCATGCTACGGCAATATCACTTGATATGCAGGGGATATAGTCCTACATACGCGCTTGGTCACCTTCGCAGTCCCCAATGAATTCAAAGACTTATCCGAAGCCGGCCTCGGAAAGCCTGAAGCAGGCCGTTCGCGAGATCATCGGCGGCGACGGAAAGGCTTATGCGGAAATCCCGCATCCGGATTTTGCTGCCTGGCCCTCCAAGCGCAAGGCCGCCAAGCGTCAGAAGCTCATCGAGCCGCATCTGGAGTACCGCGGAGGTACGGCGCTGGATATCGGTACCTATCTCGGAGCGTTCTCGCACTGGCTCGAAGACCTCGGCTATCGGGTCACGGCCGTCGAGCGTAATCGCCAATGCGTCGCCGTCGCGCGCCAGCTGCGCGATCTCTCGGGCAAGACGTTCGAGATCCAGGAAGGCTCCTTCCACAATCTCGTCCAGACGAAGTTCGACGTCGTGCTCGCCCTCAACGTATTCTACCAGTCACTGAGGCGGCCGAATTCCTTCGCCCAGCTCGAGGAGTTCCTGCCGCGGCTCGACTGCCACATGATGATCTTCGAGTCGCACGATCCCTCGGCCCTTCCCCCTGTCGAGGGCCGGCCGGACATGTCGCCCGAAAAGTTCGTGCGATTCATCGCCGACAGAGCAGGCTTGTCGGACGTCCAGGAAATCGGCACGGACGGCCCAAGGACGCTCTACAAGCTGAAGCGTCCTGCCGACGGCCGGGCGAAGGACGCAACCATCGAGATCAAGCCGGCTGCGCCGGTCAAGAAAGCCGCGCCTGCCGCCAAATCCAGGCCGGCCAAGGAACCGAAGCCGCCGATCACCGTGGCGGCCCTCGCGTTGCTTCTGGATGCCGGCGTGGAGAAGCTCGTCGGCGATCACATCGGCTGTGCGGTTCGCCAGCTCGACAAGAAGGAACACATCCGGCCAAAGGTCTCGCAGGGCAAGAGGCGGTACTTCCGGCACAGACTCGAAACGGTCGAGGCGAAGCCGAGGCGGTTGACCGTCTTCTCCAAGAGCGGCGTCGGCGCTCCCAACTATCTCCTTCAGGTCGAATCCTTCCTCAACGACGTCAGGATCGAGGAGTTTCGCGCACCGCATTTCTACGGAATCGCCGATCTCGCCGACGGCCAGCGCGAAGGATGCGTCGGCGTCTGGGAGTTCATCGCCGGCGAGACCTATCCCGTCCAGCAGGCCAGCCGCGAGATTCTCCATCGACTGGTGAAGGCGGCAGCCGGGATCGGCACGGCCACCGAGAACGCCAAGGTGCGCGTTCCGAAGCTTCGCGATCGCGTGCGCTTCGCAAAGCCCCTGGCGGCCGCGATCGAGACAACCCTGGGCATCCTCGAAACGCGCGGTGTGGACACCTCGTCGTTGAGGCCGCAGGCGGATCGCTTTGCCGCGCACGAGGAAAGCGTACTGGCGCGCCTGCGCGACATCGGCAACACCACCCTCTGCCACATGGATTTCGGCAACGGCAACGTCGTGTTCCCCGAATCGGGACCGCCGATCGTCATCGACTGGGAATCGGCCTGCCTCGGCCCGCCGGCGAGCACTTTGCGCAAGCTCGCCATGGTCAATGCAGACATCCATCCCG
This sequence comes from Reyranella sp., assembly GCA_021732965.1. Taxonomy (GTDB): domain Bacteria; phylum Pseudomonadota; class Alphaproteobacteria; order Reyranellales; family Reyranellaceae; genus Reyranella. The sequence continues at coordinate 1,980 of JAKFVZ010000639.1, read as the reverse complement.
AACTGGCAGCGCTGTACGTGAAGACCGTCCACTCCCTCGGCGGCAACGCCAATGTCGCCGACGCGCTCTTCGCGATGCGGGCGGTTCAGGTCTACTACTCGCTGGACTGGGGATGTCGGCGCGATCCCCACGAAGGCAACATGGTGGAACACGCCATCCGCTGGGGCCTGACGAATCTCGACTTTCTCGAGATTCCGTAGCGCGTCCTACGGCGCTCTCATCTTCGAGAGGAGGTCCGACGGGATGCTCCATTTCATGGCCACGATGCCGGCCGTCGTTTCGCTCGTCTCGCGCCCCGCCACGATCACGCCGCTGCTGCAGGCTTCGTTCATCGCGATGCTGGGATAGCCGGAGCGATGGGTGAAGCTGCCGACATTTCCGATGATGTTCTGGCCGCTCCACGCCTTCGCGCTTTCCAGCGCGGCCGCGGCCGAAGCGTACCGCACGATAAGGCTGTTCGGCGTCGGCGGCGGCGAGGATCGTGACGCGCGTGCCATGTAGACCCACACCACGGTCGCCTGCGAGCCGCAGCGCATCGTCTGCATCGCCGGACTGACATAGCCACCGCTCCAGTCGGCGTTCGTGCCGCCCAGATCGGCCCAGGTTTTTCCCCCATCGCGCGTCGCGAACTGGCGCATCGAGGACCCGCCCTGCCCGCGCGTGGCCCCGCGCGCGATGGCGATCCAGTCCATGTCCGACACGATCGCGACCGCCATCTCGTTGTAGTCGGTCTCGGGCGGCGTCCGGACGATGAGATGGGCCATCCACGTCCTCCCGAGATCCGAAGAGACGAGCGCCCAGTTGTCCTCGCCGGCATAGGCCATCGCGACCAGCTTTCCGGACGGCGTCGCCTGGATCTGGCCCCACAGGCGAAACGTGGTCCTGGGATTGGCGCCGGTGAACTGGATCGGCTCGGCCTTGCTCCATGTGACGCCGTTGTCGGTCGAGATCCGCCGCAGCGAGTCCGTCCGGCCATTGTCCGGATTGACCCGGACATAGACGGCCATGAACGTGCCGTTGGGCAGGCCGGCCAAAGCCCCGACATAGTAGAACGTGTCGTCGTTTCCGATTCCGTCGGCCAGGACGATCGCTCCAGACCAGCTTTCGCCGCCATCGTCGGAGTAGCGAAACTCCATGTTCGACGGCACGACGCGCGGACCGACGCTGATACGGCCCGCCGTCGCGCCGTCGACGGCGATGCTGCTGACGCGCTTGTAGCGCTGCCGCGTGTAGGCACGCTTCGCGCCGGCGCCGGCGCCGGCGACGGTCTCCTCGATGCGCCGGCCGTCCCGATCCTCGCCGACGATCGTGAACCTCGGGGCCGTTTCATCTTTTTCGACGCTGATCGTGAGCTGACCCGCCACGGGCAGTTCCGCCGATCCGCCCCTGGCGTAAGTCCCGTCGATGCTGAGCCGAGCCGGCCCTGCACCGTGAGGCTTCTGCGCCTTCGCTATTCCCTGATTGTCGCCGGACCCGTGATTGTAGCCGCGATAGTAGAGCACGCCGAGCCGGCCGCCCTGCCCGCGGGCAAGGCGCGGGAAATGGGAGTAATCGCCTTCCGCGACCTTGATCTCGCCCGCCTGGACGGCGTGGCCATAGTCCTGCTTCTGGGCCCAGCCTGTTCCGGCTGCGAGGAACGGAACGGCCCATGAGACGCACAGGGCGAGCAGGATTTTCCTGAGGAACAACATGAGGCATCGCTCCGGAATTGGCCCAGCGGCGAGACTATCGGCGCTAGCCGACAATTGTTCAACGTCACCCGATCCACTAGTCTCGCCGCTACATTTCCTGCCCACCAATCGATGGCGCGACCGGCCCGACAGGCCGCCAGTCGCGTGGAGCGAGACATGAAAAGCACCTTCAAGATCGACAATACGCCCGTGGGCGACGGCGCTCCCTGTTACGTGATCGCCGAGATCGGCTCGAATCATAATCAGGATTTCGCCCTTGCCCTGAAGCACATCGACGCCGCCGCGGCTG
>JAKFVZ010000522.1 GCA_021732965.1 Reyranella sp. | reverse complement strand
GCGACGCGAGAGCGAGCCGACAGGCCGGCGCCTTTGCGAGGGGCGGGAATGCTGAGGCTGGCGGCGAGCCTCGGGACCAGGGCGGTACGGGCGATGACGGGCAGAGCGGGACGAGGCCAATGAGGCAGGGACCAGTCGTCGGCATCGTCGTGCTGGGCGCGGGCGGCGATGCGCTGGTGATCGCCGAAGCGATCCTGCAGGGCCAGCTCGCCGGCCAGGGCGTCGAACTCGCCGCTGGGTCGAGATGATGAGCTGCGCATCTGCGAAACAAGGCAAGTCGTTTCATCTTCGGGAGCTCGAAGCTGAATCCATTTCGATCATGCGAGAGGTCGTGGCCGAGTACAGCAATCCCGTGATGCTGTACTCGATCGGCAAGGATTCGTCGGTGATGCTTCACTTGGCGCTCAAGGCCTTCGCTCCCGCCCCGCTTCCTTTCCCCTTGCTGCATGTCGATACGCTCTGGAAGTTCCGAGAGATGATCGCCTTCCGGGATGAGGCGGCGGGTCGGATCGGCGCCAAGCTGATCGTTCACGTCAATCCGGACGGGGCCAATCGGGGGATCGACCCGATCAAGTCGGGCTCGGCCCTGCACACGCAGGTCATGAAGACGGAAGGGCTGCGACAGGCGCTCGACAAGCATGCATTCGATGCCGCCTTTGGCGGTGCGCGGCGCGATGAAGAGAAAAGTCGCGCGAAGGAACGAATCTTGTCTTTCCGGTCCGCGGGCCATGGCTGGGATCCGCGCCAGCAAAGGCCGGAACTCTGGCGTCTGTTCAACACGCGGATACGGCAAGGGGAGAGTGTTCGAGCCTTTCCGTTGTCGAACTGGACCGAGATCGATGTGTGGGAGTACATACGCGCCGAGGCCATTCCGGTGGTGCCGCTTTATTTCGCCAAGCCAAGACCGGTCGTGCGCAGGGCGGGGGCCTGGATCATGGTCGATGACGTGCGGCTGAATCTCGAACCGGGCGAGGTCGTCGAGGAAAAGACCGTCCGCTTCCGCACGCTGGGCTGTTATCCGCTTAGCGGTGCGATCGAAAGCGAGGCAGCATCGCTCGACGCGATTATCGACGAGCTTCGCTCGTCCGTGACGTCCGAAAGGCAAGGGCGGCTGATCGATGCCGATGAAGCCTCGTCGATGGAAAAGAAGAAGCGCGAGGGCTATTTCTGATGGCCGCCTCGCCAACGGAAGCGGGATTGCTGCGCTTCCTGACCTGTGGTTCCGTCGACGATGGGAAGTCGACCCTTATCGGGCGACTCCTCTACGACTTTCTCCAAGTCTACGAGGACCAGCTTTCTGCTCTGGTGAAGGATTCCCTCCGGCACGGGACGACGGGCGAAGAGGTCGACCTCGCGCTGTTGGTCGATGGGCTCGAGGCCGAACGTGAACAAGGTATCACGATCGACGTCGCCTACCGCTATTTCGCAACGCCACGCCGGTCGTTCATCGTGGCCGATACTCCCGGTCACGAGCAGTATACGCGCAACATGGCGACCGGAGCCTCGCACTCCGATCTGGCCGTTATCCTGGTCGATGCCCGCAAGGGCTTGCTGACGCAGACGAGACGGCATGCGACGATCTGCTCGCTGCTGGGTCTGCGGCATATAATCCTGGCGGTCAACAAGATAGACCTAGTCGGGTTCGATGAGGCGACCTTTTCGCGGATTGTTGCCGACTTCGCGGCCTTCTGCAGCAATCTCGGCTTCACGTCTCTGACGGCAATCCCCGTTTCGGCGCGACATGGCGACAATGTCACCAGACGCAGCGATCATTCACCTTGGTACAGCGGACTGACGCTGATCGAGGCTCTGGAGCAAGCGGATGTCGAAGCCGACCGTGCAGCGAAGCCATTTCGTTTCTTTGTTCAATGGGTCAACCGTCCTCGCGACGATTTTCGAGGGTATTCCGGGACCGTCAATTCAGGCGTCATACGAACGGGCGAGCCGATCATCGTCACCGCGTCCGGGCGCGCCTCACGAGTTCATGCGATACATGGGCCAGACGGTGAGCTTGCCGTAGCGAGCGCGGGCGATGCGATCACCCTGACGCTCGAAGACGAGATCGACATCGCAAGGGGGGCGCTCCTTTCGAAGCCCGATCAGCGTCCGATCACCGCCGACCAGTTCTGTGCGAACCTCGTCTGGCTGGCGGAGCAGCCGCTTTTACCGAATCGAGACTACCTTTTGCGGATCGGCACGCTTTGGTTGCCCGCCAGGGTGACGCTGATCAAGCACAAGCTGAGCTTCGAGACGCACGAGCACCTGGCTGCAAGGCGTCTCGAGATCAACGAGATCGGCGTGGCCAACGTGTCGGTGTCAGCTCCAATATCGTTCGATGTCTATGACGACAACAAGGAGACGGGAGCGTTCATACTTGTTGATCGCTTCACGCATGAGACAGCCGCGGCGGGGATGATCCTGCACCCTCTGCGACGCGCGACGAACATTCATCCCGAGGCGGCGCTGCTCGAGAAATCGTCTCGGGCGCTCATGAAGGGCCAGAAGGCCAGCTGTGTCTGGTTCACCGGATTGTCGGCTTCCGGCAAGTCGACTTTCGCCAAAGAGCTGGAACTCATGCTGCATGAGGCGGCCCGGCATACGATGCTGCTCGACGGGGACAATGTGCGTCACGGTCTCAATCGGGATCTCGGTTTCACCGATGCCGACCGCGTCGAGAATATCCGTCGCGTCGGCGAGGTCTCCAAGCTGATGACGGAAGCAGGCTTGATCGTGCTATGCTCTTTCATATCACCGTTCAAAGCAGAACGGGAAATGGTGCGCGGCATGTTCGCCAGCGGCGAGTTCCTGGAGGTTTTCGTTGATACGGGCCTCGAAGAGTGCATCCGGCGCGATCCGAAGGGGTTGTACGCCAAGGCGATTAAGGGCGAGATTCCAAATTTTACCGGGGTCAACAGCCCCTATGAGCTTCCCGAAAAGCCAGATTTCAGACTGACGTCGAACGCGGCGCCGGAGGTTGCGGGGGAAGCTCTTCGAATGCGAATCAGGGCGCAATTGAAGCCTTTGATGGAAGCATTGATCTCGCGATGACACGGATTTCCTGCCGTCACTTCACGTCGGCCGATGCCAGCGATTACGAGACATTACTGAAGCGGTGTCCCGGCAATCTCATTTACTCGTCATTGCCCTTTCTCGCATTCCTAACAGAGGTGACCGGCAGTCGCGTCGCTCTGCTTCTGGCGATTGCCGACGGAGAGATCGTCGGGGGCTTGCCTTATGCTGTGCTCGACGTTCCGAATGCGGGCCGTGTTATCAACAGCTTGCCATGGTGGGGCTCGCACGGTTCCGTTGCGCTGGATCGGTTACGGCCAGATGCGGACGATGTCCGGCGTGCACTGCTCGAGGCATTTGTCGAAACAGCAGACGATTTGAACGCGCTGTCATCGACTATCATCCTTCTGCCTGAAGAGCAGGCAAGCGTCGATCTTTACAAGTCGGTCCTGCAGCCGGAGGTCATAGACGGGAGGCTCGGGCAGATCACGCCGTTTGCCGCTGGTCTTGCAGCCACGGAAGCCGATCTGGAGCGGCTTTTCCAGCAGAAGACACGCAATCTGGTACGAAAAGGGATGAAGCAGGGCTTCTCGGAAGTCGTTTCCGACGAGGCCTGGGCCTGGGACTTCCTGCATCATGTCCACGAAGCCAATATCTCGGCACTGGGCGGTCGAGCTAAGCCGCGGCGTCATTTCGAACTCATCGGCGAGGTGATCCCCGCCGACATGCGGCGTCTCTCGATTGCCATGGATGGCAGCGAGCCGGTGGCTGCGATGCTGACGCTCAACTTCAACGGAACGGTCGAGTATATCACCCCAGCCGTGGTGGTGACGCAGCGGTCGCGGCAGCCGCTGTCGTTCCTGATCATGCATGGCATGCTCGATGCGCTTCGTGGCGGGGCGACGTCGTGGAACTGGGGCGGGACATGGCTCTCTCAGATGAGCTTGCACCACTTCAAGGCCGGCTTCGGAGCCGTCGATCGGCCTTATACATACCTTACCCGGGCTTCCCGGGAGGGAAAGGCCTTCTTCCGCCAGCACAAGAACGAACTCGGAATGCTATTTCCGTTTTTCTTCACCTACCCGTACCAGTTGCTCGATGATCAGCCATAGTTCTCCCAGCCTGGACGAGTCCGATTTCGCGGCGGTGTTGAGCTGCCTCGACAGCGCTATGATCGCCGAAGGAGCCCTGACTTCGGCGCTCGAGCGCAGCCTTGCGGAAGGGTTCGGGTTTCATTCCGCCTTGGCGGTGGGGTCTGGAAGCCAGGCGCTCCTGCTGGCACTGCGTGCTGCGGGTGTCGGACGGCATTCCCGTGTCCTGCTTCCGACCTATGTCTGTCCGGAAGTGCTGGGAGTGATCGAGTCGCTTGGGGCTTTGCCCGTGCTGACGGACGTGGGTGCCGACTATCTGCTCGACCCGGCCGATCCGGCATTCGACGATCGCCTCGGCCATGATGCGGTCGTGATTCCGAGCATGTTCGGACATGCGGCGGATGCCTCTTCTTATAGGCGGAGGTCGCCTGCGGCGCTCATCGCCGACTTGGCTCAGTATCTGCCCGGTCGGGGGGTGGGCCAGGACGACGGCTTTGACATGGCCGTGCTTTCCTTCGAGGCCACCAAGATCTTCGCAGGAG
>JAKFVZ010000529.1 GCA_021732965.1 Reyranella sp. | reverse complement strand
GCGCCGAGGATCGACATGCCGGCGAACACCATCAGCAGGTTCACGAGCATGGCGAGATTGGCGAAGCCGCCGAACACCGGGCCATAGGCCACGAACATGAAGATCGCGACCAGGACAGTGCCGACCAGCGCCGCCACGGTACCCGCCTGGATGGCGTCCGCGCCGAGATCGGCGCCGACGGTGCTTTCCTGGATGATCGTCAGCGTCGCCGGCAGCGCACCCGAGCGCAGCAGGAGCGACTGTTCCTGGGTCTGCTGGGTGGTGAAGCTGCCGGTGATGATGCCGCTGCCGCCGCAGATCGCGCTCTGCACGACCGGGGCGCTGATGATCTCGCCGTCGAGCTGGATCGCCAGGCGCTTGCCGATGTTGGCGCGCGTGGCGGCGCAGAAGGCGCGGCCGCCGGCCGAGTTGAAGGTGAAGCTGATGATCGGGCGACCGCCCTGCTGCTGCTCGAAGGTGGCCTTCGAATCGTCGAGGTCCTCGCCGCCCACGACCACGCGCTTCAGCACCGGCAGGCACTGCGGCTGGTAACGCCGGCAGATCTGCTCGGGCGACAGGCGCGGATTGGCGGACTGTATGTCCTCCCAGGCCTTGGGATTGGTGCGCCGCAGTTCCTGCATGCCCTCGCGCGTCGGCACCAGGAAGGTGGTCGGCGGCACGGTCTGCGGAATGTTCTGGCCGGTCGCGGCGACATCCTCGTTGACCAGATGGAAGGTCAGCTTGGCCGTCTGGTTGATCTTGCGCTTGAGGTCGGTCGTGTCCTTGATGCCCGGCACCTGCAGCAGGATGCGCTCGTCGCCCTGGCGCGTGATGGTGGGCTCGAGCGTGCCGGTCTCGTCGACGCGGCGGCGAAGGATCTCGATCGACTGGTCGATCACTTCCTTCTTTCGCTTCGCGAGTTCCTGGTCGGAGTAGGCTACGCGGATCGTGTCGCCATTGCCGGAAATCGCCAGCGAAGGATCGACGGCGCGGATCGCCTCCAGCGCCTTGGCGCGGTTGGCCTCGTCACGCAGGCTGATGACCAGCGCGCGACCGGGCTCCACTGTGACATCCTTGATCTGGACCTGCTGCTTGCGCAGTTCGGAGCGCACCGAGTCGGACAGGTTGGCCAGCCGCTCGTTCAGAACCGAGCGCAGATCGGCTTCCAGCAGGAAGTGCGCACCGCCCCGCAGGTCGAGGCCGAGATTGATGCGGCTGCTCGCATACCAGTGGGGCAAGTGATCGAGCACGCGGGACGGCAGCAGGTTCGGCAACGCAAACAGCGCCGACAACAGCGTGATGCCGGCTATGACGATCGTCTGCCAGCGCGGAAGATTGAGCATGCCGACCTAGCCTCTCGGGCTCGTTACTTCTTGCCGCCGCCGAACAGGCTGCCCAGCAGGCTCTTGCGCTCCGCCGCGGGGGCCGGCGGCGGCAGCATGGGCTTGTCGTCTTCCTCGTTGTTGTCCTTCGGCCCGCGCACCGATTCGCCGCGCGTCAGGATGTCCGTGATGGTCTGCTTGATGAGGCGAACCCGCACGCCCTCGGCCAGCTCCACCTGGACCTCGTTGTCGGAGATCACCTTGGTGACAAGGCCGATGATGCCGCCGCCGGTGACGACGCGGTCGCCGCGCTTCACCCCGGCCAGCATCTCGCGCTGGGCGCGCACCTTGGCCTGCTGCGGGCGGATCAGCAGGAAGTAGAAGACGACGAAGATGAGGACCAGCGGGAAGAGCTGGACGAGGAAATCCCCGCCGCCGCCACCTGCACCCTGCGCCCACGCCTGCGAAATGAACATCTTCTGCTCCCGAATCTTCCGGCCGTCGAAAAAGCGCGCGGACTATAGCGGTCTTGCCCCGCTTTGCAATGCAAGCGGGGGGCGATATGGTCGCCCCCCTTTTCAGCGGCCGGCGACGATGGATCAAGACCTTAAAGCCACTATTTCACGCATTGCGGCAGCGCTCGACCGTCTGGCGCCCCCCACGCCTCCCGGCGCGGACATCAACGGGGCCGAAGCCTATGTCTGGCACGCGGCCGGCCATCGCCTCGAGGCGGTGCCCAAGGTCAACCGCGTGAACCTCGATCTTCTGGTCGGCATCGACCGCCAGAAGGAAACGCTGGTCGAGAACACGCGGCGCTTCGCCAAGGGCCTGCCGGCCAACAATGCCCTGCTCTGGGGCTCCCGCGGCGCGGGCAAGAGCTCGATCGTGAAGGCGGTGCACGCCCACGTGAACCGCGAGATGGGCGGCCCGCCGGGCCCGCTGGCGCTCGTCGAGATCCATCGCGAGGACATCCCGTCCCTGCCCGCCCTGCTGACCATGATCCGCGACTCCAGCCGTCGTTTCATCGTGTTCTGCGACGACCTCTCCTTCGATGGCCAGGACGCCGCCTACAAGTCGCTGAAGGCCGTGCTCGACGGCGGCATCGAGGGCCGGCCGGAGAATGTCGTCTTCTACGCCACCTCGAACCGGCGCCACCTGATGCCGCGCGACATGATCGAGAACGAGCGCTCGACGGCCATCAACCCGTCGGAAGCCGTCGAGGAGAAGGTCTCGCTGTCGGACCGCTTCGGGCTGTGGCTCGGTTTCCACAATGCCGACCAGGACACGTTCTTCTCGATGATCGAGGGCTATTGCGAGTTCTACGGCCTCGACGTCCCGAAGGACGAGCTGCGCAAGCAGGCGGTCGAATGGTCGATCACGCGCGGCTCACGTTCGGGCCGCGTCGCCTGGCAGTTCATCCAGGAGATCGCCGGCCGGCTCGGCAAGAAGCTGGGATGAGCGATCCCGAAGACGTGATGTTCTCGCCCGCGGTAAAGGCGGAGCAGACGCGTCTCGGATCGCGCGCCCAGTTCGAGGGCCGGACATGGAACACGGAGATCACCGACGATCTCCGGCGGTTCCTCGGCGTCATAGACACGTTCTTCCTCGCGACGGCGAGCGCCGATGGCCGACCTTATATACAGCATCGCGGCGGACCTCCCGGCTTCCTGAAGCCGATCGGCACCCGCACGCTGGCCTTCGCCGACTTCGCGGGCAACCACCAGTACATCACGCTTGGCCATCTCCGCGAAAACGACCGCGCCCATATCTTCATCCTGCACTTCGCCACGCAGCAGCGGCTGAAGCTCTGGGGCCGCGCCCGCATCGTCGAGGGCGATCTGGAACTGATGGAGCGGCTGGTCGACCCGGCCTACAAGGCACGGCCGCAGCGCGCGATCGCGTTCACGATCGAGGCCTGGGACATCAATTGCCGCCAGCACATCGTGCCCCGATACAGCGAGGCTGAAATCGCACCGGCGGTCGACCAGCTCACCCGGCGCATCAAGGACCTGGAAGAAGAAGTGGCGCGGCTGAAGGGGCAATAAACAGCATGTGCTGTCGTCCTGAGCGAAGCGAAGGACCTTGCTGAGCGACCACAGGACTCCCTGGCGGGCGTGAGATCCTTTGCTGCGCTCAGGATGACAAGGCTTGTGTACCGCTAACTGCCGTTGGCTTTGGCTCACGTTGAACTAGGCACGGTCCTTGCTTCCCCTCTTTCGATCAGGGGGAACTGCTTATGAACAAGTCAAAGACCGCCATCCTCAATCGCCGCACCATCCTCGCAGCCGCTGGTGCCGCCACGGCTGCCCTTGCAGCGCCGCGTATCCTGCGCGCTCAGGGCAAGGAACTCGTTGTCGGCGGCGCCGCCAGCCACAAGAACTTCGTCGAAACCATCATCGCCCCGGTCGTCGAGAAGAAGTTCTCCTGCAAGGTCGTCTTCGAGGGCTCGCGCTCGCTGGTCAACCTCGAGAAGATGCAGAAGAACAAGGACAAGCAGTACCTGTCCGTCGTCATGATGGACGATCCCGTCATGATCCCGGCCGTCGCCGAGGGCCTGCTCGATCCGCTGACCGCCGCCAAGGTGCCGAACCTCGCCGCGCTGAAGCCGGGCACGATCCACATGGACGGGATGTGGTGCAACTACCTCCAGCCCTGGCTGGGCATCGCCTACAACCCGAAGGCCATGAAGACGGCACCGACCTCGTGGGCCGACATCTACGATCCCAAGTACAAGGGCCGGGTCATCCTGCCGTCGCTGCAGAACACCGAGGGCCTCGCCAACCTGTTCATGGCGGCTTTCCTCGCGACCGGGAAGCCGATGCCCGAGGCTCAGAAGGACATCGATGCCGGCTTCAAGAAGCTGGTCACCATCAAGCCCAACCTGCTGACCGCCTACACGCAGATGCCGCAGGCCTACAACCTGCTGGAACAGGGTGAAGGCTTCATGATTTCCAGCGCGATCTCGCAGGTCGCCCTGGAGCGCAAGGCAGCCGGCGCGCCGGTCGAGATCGCCGTGCCAAAGGAAGGCATCTTCGCCATGCCGTCGGGCGTTGCGCTGGTGAAGGGCGGGCCGCAGCCGGAACTGGCCGCGGGCTACATCAACGAGATGATCGGGCCGGAGGTGCAGGCCAAGCTCTCGGCCGCCACCTACTCGCTGCCGACCAACAAGGACACGCCCGTGCCGGCCGGCGCGCCGACCAATGCCACCATCTTTGGCATCGACTGGAAGTTCGTCGCCGACAATCGCGCCGACTGGGTGAAGCGCTGGGACCGCGACATGGCGATGTAGTCGGGAGGCCGCATCGTGACCTCCGACTCTTTCCTCGATGTCGCCGGTGCCG
>JAKFVZ010000696.1 GCA_021732965.1 Reyranella sp. | reverse complement strand
GTCCGCTCGCCAGCAAGGACAGCCGCTGGATGACCATCGATGCGGCAATCGATACCGCGGACGCTCGATGGATCCAGTGGGCGAGCGAGGCCTTTCCTGCGCTCGGCATTGCTCCAGCCTTCGGGGCGCGGCCGTGACGGGCACTAATGGTCTGCCCGCGCTGTTTGACGCGATGCCTGGTGTCCGCCGCCCGGATACCGGGCCGCTGTCCCAGATCCATGCCGGTCGCATCCGCACCCTGCTGCCTCGAGGCTTCGGCGGGGAGTGGCCAGGGCCCGGTTACATCGGGCTGAACGTGCCGCGCCCGTTGCGCGCCCAGGCACTGGCCCTGGGCGCCGGACACGACGAATACCAGCGCTTCTTCGTCGCGCGCAGCCAGGCCGTCGATCCCAAATGGCAACCATTCCTGCCTTTGATCGCACGCAAGCATTTCAAGCCGCTGTGCGTCGACATGATCCCGGAGAGCTCGTTTGGCGCCTCACTGAAGAACCTGCTCACAGAGGCGAGCTGGAACGAGGCGAGGCGATCGTCTTATCAAGCGGCAGGCACCGTCTGCTTGTGCTGTGGCGAAGGCAGCGGCGCCTTGCAGTGCCACGAGGTCTGGGATTTCGATGATCGGCCGACGGACGATGGCTGGCAGACCCAAAGTCTCAAGGGCCTGCTGGCGGTCTGTGCGCCCTGCCATCTGATGTTTCATCCAGGCCTGGCAAACATCCGGGGCTTGTACGAGGACATCCAGAAGCGAGTGCAGGCGATCAATGTCTGGTCGGTGGCCGACTACAATCTGCATGCGCGCCATGCCAACCGCATGCACGCAATCCGCGGACGCGTGTCGTGGAGACTGGATTTCAGCGGTTTCAGACTGCCTGAGCTTGAGATCGATCCCAAATGGCAGCAGCTCGACGATGACGGGACCTTTTCGCGCACGCTCCAGGTCGGCCGTTGCGTAACGCGCATCAGCGGTGCCGCGTACCGCTACAACGGCGAACCCCGCAGTCCCGGCGAAGTGACGGGAATGCGGGGTTCAGGAATGATCAGGCAGCCTGCCGTGTGATGTTGCCGGCCCGCTTGGTGCGGCCCATCGAACTGAAGCGGCGGGTCGACCCTTCACGACCGGCCTTCAGGCGATGCCCGACGGTGACGACCTTTCCGGCTGTGCCCAGGACGACGTAGACATCGAGGTGCTCCTCGATGGCGCGATAGTCCTCGGCGCCGAGATGACGGCGCAGCGACTCGCGGCTCTTCCTGTCCATCTCGACGACGACCGCTCCGCCATGATGACGCTCGCGACCAAAAGACGTCACGTGTTCGATGACGTCCATCGGGATCGCGCGGTTGCGCTGGCGATGCTGTGCGTGGTGTGAAAGAAGCAGTTCCATGACGTCCTCCTGCGATGCGAGCGGTATGGGTTCTCATTAAAGGATTGTTGCGCCGATTCAATACGCCTTCGCGGGCATCCAAGGATTGCGACTAAGGACAAGTTACCGATTCGATGCTAAATCGATTCGAGCGAAGGACCGACGCATAGCAATTGCAGCGCGAATGGCGATCGAGGGGGGCCGCGTGCCGACCTGGGCGGGGTCAACAGCAGATCGAAATTCGTGAATCAGGCATATTTGATGGATTGATTCATTGATCTGCGGCGCCGGATCAGGTTACCGTCCATGGTGTTTGCGTGATGCCAGCTTCTGAACCTTCGCTCCGCTCGGGCATGAGACGGATTAAAGATCGGAACCTGCTTATCTTCCATCGGATCGGACCTGCCATGAGCCTTCTGAAATACGGCCGCGTTGCACTCGCCGCCGTCATGATGACGACAGCCATCGTTCCGGTTCACTCGCAGGATGCGAGCTACTATTTCAGGCAACTCAAACCTGTCGCGCCTGGGCCGGGCACGCCGACGGGCGAGGCCTCGGGCCCCCTCTCATTCAATCTCGCCAGATCGATCCCGACCGAGGCGATGGTCGGCGTCGCACTGCCATCGGTCAGCTGGACGATTGCTGGCGGCAAAGCGCCCCATTTCGTCTCGATGACCGGTGCTCCGACCGGCCTCTCCGCCACGGGTCTGTTTGAGGGTGCGCCTGAGCAGGCAGGCAACTACACAATCACCCTGACCGCCCGCGACTCGTCGGATCCGGTCAAGACCAAGTCTGCCGGCGGCACGATGACGGTCTACCAGGCGTTCTCTGCCGTCCCCAGCGCGACACCGCAGGCGACGGCGACGGTCAAACAGGCCATCGCGCCAGTCACCCTCATCGCCAATGGCGGCAAGCAACCCTACAGCTTCAGCGTCGTGGGCAACCTTCCCGTTGGCGTTGGGTTCGACCAGAATACAGGCGTCCTGGCAGGCTCGCCGACGCAGACTGGGACGTACGAATTTCGCCTTCAGGCTGCAGAGAGCTTCAGGCCGGGCGCTCCACTGCAGAGCGAGCTCTACACGATGGTAGTTGCGCCCGAGATCGAGCCTCTGGTGCTTGCCGCTCCTCAGGTACTGCCGGACTCGATCAGCGTCGGCCAGAACCTGAACACGACGAATTTCGCAGTGAGCGGCGGTACCGCGCCTTATAGCTTTACCTTGGAAAGCGGGTCGCTGCCGCCGGGCATCACTCTCGATGGCTCGACAGGATCGCTCATCGGGGCAGCCACGATCGCCGGCGTCGGCGCCAACCATATTTTTGTCGTTCGGGTGACCGACTCCCAGACCACCCCGGCGACCGCATTGTCTGGTCCCCATGGCGTGAACGTGTTCGATCCCACTCCGCTGGTGGTGACCTATACCGCGGCGGAGCATGAAGGATCACCGGGAACCCTCGTGTCCGTTCCCGCACCTGTCGTGACCGGCGGCAACGCCCCCTTCACGTACACAGGCACCCCAGGCCCAACGGTAACGGCCTCCGGCGCTGTCAGCTTCAATTCTGCATCGGTCGGATCATTTGGCCCCTATACCGTCACCACAACGGATGCGATCGGTCGCACGGCGACAAACGACCTGACATTCGTGTTCAAGGATCCGCCGGTAATCGTCGCGCAGAACTTCGCTGTCGCCACGCAGACCCAGGCCAACTATTCCTCGTCGGCTGCCATCGACGGCGGCACCGGCCCCTTCACCTGGGTCCTGAAGCGGTCGGGCACGACCGTCCCCACAGGTAGCGCCATCGGCGACACAGGTCTGATCTGGAACGCGGCAAGCGGCGCAATCGTCGGGACGGTGTCGGCGACAGCCACCACCCAGGCTAACCTGACGCTCCAGGCGACCGACAGCAAGGGCAGGGCGTCTGCCACAAGTGCTCCGGTCAGTCTGGTCGTCCAGCCGCGCCCGAGCGGCCTGGCCTATGCGACGACGACCAATGCGACGGCCGAGGAAGTCTTCACGATCAACCCGTCGGCACCGAATGTTGGCGGGACGTCACCTGTCACCTATGCCTTCACGACGACTCCGACCAACGCTGGAATCTCCGTTGACGACAACACCGGCGTCGTCACCGTAGCCGCTACCGTTCCGGCAGGCTCCTACAGCTTCGCGGTCAGGGCGACAGACGCGAACGGTGCGGTATCGGTTGCATCGAACACCGCCCAGGTGGTCGTCGCGGCCAAGCCTCTGGTCACCACAGCCTCATTGCCGGCTGGTACGCAGGGCTCCGACTACGCCACGACGACGCTTTCATGGACGGGTGGGAATGGCGAACTGCTCGGTGCCGCCGGCTGGGTACTGACCAGGAACGGCGTGACCGTCCCCACTGGCACGCTCATCGGGACGACCGGCCTGACCTGGAATGCGAGCCTCGGGCGCATCTCAGGCACGGTGGCTCAGGATGCCACTCCTGAAAACAATCTCGCCTTCACCGTGAGGGATTCGGTCGGCCGAACATCGGTGCCGAAGACGCTCGCGCTATCTTTTGCCCTGGTTCCAGGGGCTCCGACTTACGGAACCGCTCCGGCGTCGACCGGGACACTCATCAGCATCCTTCCGTCCTCCGCCTCTATCGGCGGATCAGGTGGGACGACCTATGAAATCGTATCGATCACGCCAGCCAATGCCGGGGTGACGATGACGAATACGTCGACCGGGCAGATCACGATCAACTCGACATTGTCGGGCACCTTCACTGTCAGCGTCCGCGCCATGGACTCCGCAGGCACCTACTCGCCTGCCAAGAGCTTCCCGATCGTGGTAACCGCGCCGGTCACGCCTTTCGTTTCAGGGAGCCAGACGCTGATCCCAGGTGGCACATTCGCCGGCCAGATCATCGCGTCCGGTGGCAACGGCAATTTCACGACAGGCCTGGGTCGCAGGACGGTGACGTATCAAGGGACAACCAGGACATCGACGAGCGGTGGCACGTCTCTGGGTACCTTCCCAGGATTGCCGGGGCAGATCTATGCCGACCTGAGCTACAGCATCACGCTCCCGACGACGCAGAAGAGCCTGATCGGCGTTCAGCTGACAGCGCGTGATGGGGCCGGCGCAATAGGATCGGCCACCGTCGATATCCTCGCGAGCCTCGTGAAGGCGAGCTACGCCACCACTGCCAGCGCGGCGGTCGGCACTGCCATCACGGTGTCTCCTCAGACGCCAACCTATGGCGGGACAGGTGCTCTGTCCTACAGCGTCGCCTCGACGCCGGCAGAGCCTGGCATCACCGTGAACGCCTCGAC
>JAKFVZ010000166.1 GCA_021732965.1 Reyranella sp. | reverse complement strand
GATGTTCAGTTCGTATCATCGATGCGAAGAGTATTGATTTCCAATCAATCTCATCTTTGGTGTGCCGCTCTGCGTCCTTCTTTAGCGAAATTAAACTGCGAACCACTCCTTTAAGGCGACGAGGGTTTGGTGGAAGCCAAGCGGCTACGTCCTTTACCGCCGCAAAGGGAATGAAGGAGCAGTGCTTCTGCAACTCTTCATCAAAGATTGCTGTTTTCTGATCGGCTGTCGCTTCCGGAAGCAGAATACGGAAGTCTAGGATTTTCTCCAGAAATAGACCTCCGTCTCCCCAAGCTTCATTGTAGTTGGCTAATGCGGTCGCTACCGCGGTGCTGTCGAATGGGAGCAGGAATGAGAACCCCGGCAAGTCCAAGACTTCTCTTAAAGACAACAATATTGTTGGAATCAGTCTAGGATCAGCGCGATCTAAGTCATCAATTACTACAATTATTCGTCGATCAGGAATCTTTGCTCGTAATTTCCTAATGTCCTCCGGTGTAATTCTTAACAAATTGTCAATTATTCCGAAGGCGATCTCAGATGTTTTGAAGTACTCGCTAGCTTTTCGGGGATAGTCTGCCCAATTCTTAAAGCCGATCAGAGCTTTAAGTGTTTTTGTCCCCTCCAATTCGACCCCTCGCTCATCGAGGGCTTTTAGAAGTTTCGCAGCAAATTCTATCCAAAGTTGTGTGTCTGACCTAATCTTCCATGAATATAGCTGAACAACGACATCGCCACGCTGCTCCGCTTTTGCAACCACCCAGTTCGCAATGGAAGTTTTCCCTTCTCCCCACCCACCAAGCAAACCAACTCTGACAGACCACTCGATTGGCAATTCCGTCAGTAGACTAAACGCCCTTTCCGCAAGTTCTGAGCGATCTAGTTGATCATTGGAAACATCCAACTTGGGCGCATCAAACCCAATCTCTTCACGTGAAGGAGGCAAAAATGGCGTAATGGTACCGGAGACTGTTTTCCAGCGTTTTGAAAAAAAGTCTCGTAACGGAATCATAACCCTAGCATCGCCTTTGCCAGCACGTTGCGCTGCACTTCCGACGAACCGCCGTAGATCGTCGTCTTGCGGGTATTGAAGTAGCGCGGCGAGACGTCGTCGACATATTCGCCGCCGACCGGCACGACGTTGCTGTCGTAGTTGCGCAGCTCGGTGAACGGCGTGCCGTACCAGCCGACGGCCTCGACCGCGAGTTCCGTCACCTTCTGGCCGACCTCGGTGCCGCGCATCTTCACGACCGAGCCCATGTTGCCCGGCGCGTCGCCGGTCTTGAGGCTCGAATAGAACATCAGCTCGTTCATCTCGATGGCGTCGATCTCCATCTCGACGGCCGCCATCTTCTCGCGCCACTGCGGATCGGCCGAAAGCGACTCACCTTCCTTCATCTGCGTCTTCGACAGCGTCTGGAGGTGGCGGAAGGCCTTGCGCAGCCGCGGCCCGAAGGCCTGTCCGCCGCGCTCGAATTCCAGCAGGAACTTGGCGTAGGTCCAGCCCTTGTTCTCCTCGCCCACCAGGTTCTCGACCGGCACCTTCACGTCGGTGAAGAAGACCTGGTTGACCTCGTGGCGCATCGGCGTACGCGTGCCGTCGACCAGGTAGATCGGATCGAGCGTGATGCCCGGCGACTTCATGTCGATCAGCAGGAAGGAGATGCCCTCCTGCCGCTTGCCCTCGTTGGACGTGCGCACGAGGCAGAAGATCCAGTCGGCGAAGTGCGCGTTGGTCGTCCAGATCTTCTGGCCGTTCACCACATAGTGGTCGCCCTGGCGCTCGGCCTTGGTACGCAAGGATGCGAGGTCCGACCCGGAGCCCGGCTCGGAATAGCCCTGGCACCACAGCTCCTCGGCCGCGGCGATCTTGGGCAGGAAGCGCTTCTTCTGTGCGTCGCTGCCGAATTTCATCAGGACGGGCGCCACCATCTTGATGCTGAACGACGAAAGATAAGGCGAATCGGCTCGAGCCATCTCCATCTCGAAGATGAACTTCTGCGTCGAAGTCCAGCCCGTGCCGCCATACTCCTTCGGCCAATTGGGACAGAGCCAGCCTTTGCCCGCCAGCTTCTTCTGCCACTGGAGCAGCCGCTCCTTGGAGACGTGGCTGCTGCGGCTGCGACGGCTTTCCTCGGCCACTTCGGCCGGCATGTTGGCGGAAATCCAGTCGCGGACTTCCTGCTGGAAGGCCAGTTCCTGATCGTTGAAGGCTAGACGCATTTCCTTGCCCTATCTTGTCATCCTGAGCGAAGCGAAGGATCTAGCGCTTCTACAGGGTACTGTGATCGTTCCGTGAGGTCCTTCGCTTCGCTCAGGACGACGACTAAAGCCCCAGCATCACCTTGGACATGATCCCGCGCTGTACTTCCGACGAGCCGCCGTAGATCGTCATCTTGCGGCCGTTGAAGTAGCGCGGCGCCAGCACGTCGGCGCCCTCGGGGCCGATCGGCTCGACGTTGGCATTCCAGGCCCGCTGCTCGGGGAACGGCTGGCTGTAGTAGCCGGCCGCCTCGACGGCGTATTCCTGGACCTGCTGCATCACCTCGGTGCCGCGCAGCTTGATCATCGAAGAGAGCGGGCCCGGGTTCTGGCCCGAGGCGAGCTTCGAGTAGAACTCCTGCTCGAACATCTCGAGGCCCGAGATCTCGATGTCCATGCGCGCGAGCTTCTCGCGCCACGCCGAGTCGGCCAGGATCGAATCCTCGCCTTCCGGCATGGACTGGGCGAGCCGCTTCAGCCGCTCGAAACCCGAGCGCAGGCGCGGGCTGTAGGGATTGCCGCCGCGCTCGAACTCGAGCAGGTACTTGGCGTAGGTCCAGCCCATGTTCTCTTCGCCGACGCGGTTCTCGACCGGCACCTTCACGTCGGTCAGGAACACCGAATTCACTTCCTGCGTGCCGGCGCGGTTGCCGTCGGCGGTGATGATCGGCTCGACCGAGATGCCCGGCGTCTTCATGTCGATCAGCAGGAAGGAAATGCCCTCCTGCGGCTTGCCCTCGTTGGAGGTGCGGACCAGGCAGAAGATCCAGTCGGCGGTCTGCGCCAGCGTCGTCCACGTCTTCTGGCCGTTCACGATGTAGAAGTCGCCCTCGCGCACCGCCTTGGTGCGCAGCGAAGCGAGGTCGGAGCCCGAGCCCGGCTCGGAATAGCCCTGGCACCAGATCAGGTCGGAGTTCAGCATCGGCGGCAGGTGGCGCGCCTTCTGCTCGGCCGAGCCGTACTTCATGATGACCGGCGCGCACATCTTGGGGCCGAACGGCGAGGTGCCGGGGGCGCCGGCCTTCGCCATCTCCATCTCGAAGATGTACTTCTGGGTCGTGGTGAAACCCGGCCCGCCGAATTCCTTCGGCCAGCCGGTGCAGAGCCAGCCCTTCTTGGCCAGGCGCTTCTGCCAGTCGATCAGGCGCTCCTTCGGCATGTAGGCGTTACGGCCGACCTTGATCTCGCCCACGATCTCGGGCGTCAGGTTCTCCTTCAGCCAGTCGCGTACTTCACTCTGGAAGGCGAGTTCTTCCTTGCCGAACGTCAGGTCCATTTGGGGCTCCTTTTAGGGGTCGGAAGGTACCGCGCCGGGTTCCGGTGCGTAAAGCGTGCGCTACACTGTTCTGCAAAGCGTTCAGCCCAGGAATTACGATGTCGCCTCCCGTCCAGCCCGTCGTCAGCGACGAGAAACTCCCCACCTCCGCCGAAATCGTGGTGATCGGCGCCGGCATTGCCGGCACGACGGCAGCGTACTGGCTGGCGAAAAAGGGCCACAGGGTCGCGCTGCTCGACAAGGGCGTGATCGGCGGCGAGCAGACCAGCCGGAACTGGGGCTGGTGCCGCCAGCAGCATCGCGACCTGCGCGAACTGCCGCTGGCCATGAAGAGCCTGGAGATCTGGGGCGACCTGTCCCGCGAGTTGGGTGCGGAGACCGGCTTTCGCCGAACCGGGCTGGTCTACGTCACCGACCGGCCCGCAGATTTCGCCCAGTGGGAGGCCTGGACGCTCAAGGCGCGCGAATACCAGATGCACAGCCGTGTGCTGAGCGGCGCCGAGGCCAGGGAGCTGACGCCCGGCAGCACGGGAAACCGGATCGGCGGCGTCCATTCGCCCACCGACGGTCGCGCCGAGCCCTCGCTGGCCGGGCCGACGATCGCGGAAGCGGCGCGCAGGCTCGGTGCCACGCTCCACCAGAACTGTGCGGCGCGCGGCCTCGACATTACGAACGGCAAGGTTTCGGGCGTCATCACCGAGCATGGGATTATCCGCACGCAGACCGTGCTGCTGGCCGGCGGCGCCTGGAGCTCCCTGTTCTGCCGCCGCCACGATCTGCGGCTCGCACAGGCCGGCGTGCGCTCGACCTCCTTCGCCACGACCGCGGCGCCGGAAGTGACGGATGGTGGCCTTTCCATGCCGGACGTCACGATCCGCCGCCGGCTGGACGGGGGCTACACCGTGGGTCTGGGCGGCCGCGGCCTCGTCGAGCTGTCGCCGCAAGGCCTGCTGTATGCCCGCCAGTTCTGGCCGACCTTCAAGAAGCGCCGCGCCGGCCTCACCTTCGGCATCGGCCGCTCGTTCCTCGAAGGGCCGGAATCCTTCGCGAACTGGTCGTTCGACCTCGAATCGCCCTTCGAGCGCCAGCGCACGCTCGATCCCGCCGCCGATCCGGTGCTGGTACAGCA
>JAKFVZ010000702.1 GCA_021732965.1 Reyranella sp. | reverse complement strand
G
This sequence comes from Reyranella sp., assembly GCA_021732965.1. Lineage (GTDB taxonomy): Bacteria > Pseudomonadota > Alphaproteobacteria > Reyranellales > Reyranellaceae > Reyranella. The sequence goes on along the minus strand of JAKFVZ010000702.1, from coordinate 4,678 downwards.
GCCGGGGAACCTCAAGCCGGGTGTCATCATGATCGCCGTTATCCGCACGGGTGGAAAGCAATACACGGTCGCCGCCGACGACCAGCTCACGGTCGAGAAGATCGACGTCGAGGCTGGTGCGAAGGTCGAATTCACCGACGTGCTGATTGTCGGCGACAAGATCGGCGCACCGACCGTGGCCGGTGCCAAGGTGGTGGGCTCGATCGTCAAGCAGGCCCGCGGCGAGCACGTGATCATCTTCAAGAAGCGCCGTCGCCAGAATTCGCGGCGCAAGAACGGCCATCGTCAGGACCTGACGGTGGTCAAGATCGAACAGATCGTCGCCTGAACAGAGCGACTGGAGTAGTACGATGGCACATAAGAAAGCAGGCGGCTCCTCGCGTAACGGCCGCGATTCCGACGGCAAGCGCCTCGGCGTGAAGCGCTTCGGCGGACAGAAGGTCCTGTCGGGCAACATCCTGGTCCGCCAGCGCGGCACCAAGATGAACCCGGGTGAGAATGTCGGCCTCGGCCGCGACCACACCCTGTTCGCCACCATCGACGGTGTCGTGTCCTTCCGCACCCGTGCGGGCGGCAAGGTCGAGGTGAACGTTCTCCCGGCGCCGGCACTGGCCGCCGAATAGCCGTTCCCATCCCATCGAATTGAGAAGGGGGAGCGGCTCGCCGTTCCCCCTTTTCGTTTCTGGACCCCATCCCATGAAGTTCCTCGACCAGGCCAAGATCTACGTCCGCTCCGGCAACGGCGGCGCCGGCTGCGCGGGCTTTCGCCGCGAGAAGTTCATCGAGTTCGGCGGACCGGACGGCGGCGACGGCGGGCGCGGCGGCGACGTGATCGCCGAATGCGTCGACGGCCTAAACACGCTGATCGACTATCGCTACGCCCAGCACTTCAAGGCCGAGACCGGCCATCACGGCATGGGCAGCCAGCGCACCGGCGGCAAGGGCAAGGACATCGTGCTGCGCCTGCCGCGCGGCACGCAGATCTTCGCCGAGGACAACGAGACGCTGCTGGTCGACATGACCGAGATCGGCCAGCGCGTGATCATCGCCAAGGGTGGCGACGGCGGCTACGGCAACCTGCACTACAAGACCTCGACCAACCGCGCGCCGCGCCGCGCAGATGCGGGCTGGCCCGGCCAGGAAATGGCGCTCTGGCTGCGCCTCAAGCTGATCGCCGACATCGGCCTGGTCGGGCTGCCCAATGCCGGCAAGTCGACCTTCCTCTCCACCAACACCAACGCGCGTCCCAAGATCGCAGACTATCCCTTCACGACGCTGCACCCCGGCCTCGGCGTGGTGAAGGTGGGCGACGGCTCCGACGCGCGCGAGTTCGTGATGGCCGACATTCCCGGCCTCATCGAGGGCGCCCATGAAGGCGCCGGCCTCGGCACGCGCTTCCTCGGCCATGTCGAGCGCTGCCGCGCGCTGCTGCACCTGGTCGACGGCACGCAGGACGACGTGGTCGACGCCTATCGCACGGTGCGCCGCGAACTGAAGGCCTATGGCGGCAATCTCGCGCGCAAGAAGGAAATCCTCGCGCTCAACAAGACCGACGCCATGACGCCGGAGGATATAGAGGCCAAGCGCGCCGCGCTCGCGAAGACCAGCCGCAAGACCGTGCATGTCATCTCCGCGGTCTCCCGTCAGGGTGTGCAGCCCCTGCTGCACGAGCTGATGAAGCTCGTCGAGAAGCAGCGCGCGCCCTCCCGGGAAGCGGCATGACCCCCCTCGCCGGCGCCCGTCGGCTGGTCGTCAAGATCGGCTCCTCGATCCTGGTGGACGAGACGAAGGGCGAGGTCCGGCGGGATTGGCTCGAAGCGCTGACCAACGACGTCGCGCGCCTGCACAAGGGCGGCTGCGAGGTCGTGCTGGTCTCGTCCGGCGCCATTCGCCTCGGGCGCACCCACCTCAAGCTGCCGGCCGGCCCGCTGCGTCTCGAAGAGAGCCAGGCCGCCGCCGCGACCGGTCAGATCCGGCTCGCGCAGGCCTACCAGGAGGCGCTGGCGCGCCACGGCATCACCGTCGCGCAGATCCTGCTGACCCTGCACGATTCGGAGGAGCGCCGCCGTTACCTCAACGCGCGCCAGACCATGGCGACCCTACTGGGCCTCGGCGCCATCCCGGTGATCAACGAGAACGATACGGTCGCGACCGACGAGATCCGCTTCGGCGACAACGATCGGCTGGGCGCGCGCGTCGCCGAGATGATCTCGGCCGACACGCTGGTGCTGCTGTCGGACATCGACGGGCTCTACACCGGCGACCCGCGCAGCGACGCCTCGGCCACGTTCATTCCGGAGATCCGCGAGATCACGCCCGAGATCGAGGCGATGGCGGGCGTCGCCGCGTCCGAGATGTCGAACGGCGGCATGGTGACCAAGCTGATGGCCGGGCGCATCGCCATGGCCGCGGGCTGCCGCATGGCCATTGCCGACGGACGCGGCGTCGGCGCGCTGGGCGCACTGATCGACGGCACCGCGCGCTGCAGCTGGTTCCTGCCCGAGGCCTCGCCTCTGTCGGCGCGCAAGAAGTGGATCAAGGGCTCGCTAAAGACCAACGGCACGCTGATCGTCGACGACGGCGCGGTGCGCGCGCTCTCGACCGGCAAGAGCCTGCTGCCGGCCGGCGTCACCTCGGTCGCGGGCGAGTTCCGCCGCGGCGACGTGGTCGACGTGAAGGATCGCGGCGGGCGCGTGCTGGCGCGCGGACTGGTCGCCTATGCCGCCGACGATGCGCGCCGCATCGCCGGTCGCAAGAGCGCCGAGATCGAACGGCTGCTGGGTTTCCGCGGCCGCGACGAGATCGTCCATCGCGACGACCTCGTGGTCGAGTGAAGAGACGGAGCGTCCCATGAACGTCCAGACCAAGCCCGCGACGGAAGACGCCGCAGCCATCGTGGCCGAGCTCGGCCGCCGCGCGAAGGAAGCCGCCGCCGCGCTGCGCAACGCCCCGACCGACGCGAAGAACAGGGCGCTCGCGAATGCGGCGCGCCTGATCCGTAGCGAGAAGCCCGCGATCCTGGCCGCCAACGCGCGCGACATCGAAGCCGCCAAGGCCGCCGGCATGACCACGGCCCTGCAGGACCGGTTGCTGCTGAACGATGCGAGGGTCGAGGCGATGGCCAAGGGCCTCGACGAGATCGCCGCCCTGCCCGATCCGGTCGGCGCGATCATCGAGGAATGGCAGCGGCCCAACGGGCTTGCGCTGAGCCGCGTGCGCGTCCCCATCGGCATCATCGGCGTGATCTACGAGGCCCGCCCCAACGTCACCGCCGACGCCGGTGCGCTCTGCATCAAGTCGGGCAACGTCGTCGTGTTGCGCGGCGGCTCCGACAGCTTCCACTCCTCGCGCACCATCGTCGAGCTGCTGCGCCGCGCGCTCGGTGAAGCCGGCCTGCCCGAGGATTGCGTCGCGCTGGTACCCACCACCGATCGCGCCGCCGTCGGCGAGATGCTGCGTGCCATGGACTGGCTCGACCTGATCGTGCCGCGCGGCGGGCGTTCGCTGATCGACCGCGTGACGCAGGAAAGCCGCGTGCCGGTGCTGCGCCATTACGACGGCATCTGCCACGTCTATGTCGACCGCGATGCCGACATCACGATGGCGCGCGATCTCGTGGCCAACGCCAAGATGCGCCGCGTCAGTGTCTGCGGCGCCGCCGAGACGCTGCTGATCGACCGCGCCGCGCTCGACACGCACCTGAAGCCGGTGCTCGACAGGCTGCACGAGCTGGGCTGCGAGGTGCGCGGCGACGCCGAGGTTCAGAAGCGCGATCCGAAGGCGGTGGCCGCCACCGAGAAGGACTGGCGCACGGAGTATCTCGAGCCGATCATCTCGGTCGCCACGGTCGACGGTGTCGCCGGCGCCATCGACCACATCGCGCGCTACGGCAGCCAGCACACCGAATCGATCGTTACCGACAACGAGGCGACGGCACAGCGCTTCCTGGGCGAGGTCGACAGCGCCATCGTGATGCACAATGCCAGCACCCAGTTCGCAGACGGCGGCGAATTCGGCCTCGGCGCCGAGATCGGCATCTCGACCAACCGCATGCATGCGCGCGGGCCCGTCGGGCTGGTCGAATTGACGACCTACAAGAACATCGTGCGCGGCAAAGGTACGCTGAGGCCGTGAGCCTGCACCCGATGCCGGGCGTGTCGCGCGCCACGACGCGGCGCATCGGCTTGCTGGGCGGCTCGTTCAATCCTGCCCATGCCGGCCACCGGCACATCAGCCTGGAGGCGTTGAAGCGCCTCGGCCTCGACGAGGTTTGGTGGCTGGTCTCGCCGCAGAACCCGCTGAAGAGCGGCGACGGCATGGAGCCGCTGCCGACTCGCGTGGCCCGCGCCCGCCAGCTCGCCCGCCATCCGAGGATCCGCGTCGATGCGCCCGAGCTGGTGCTCGGCACGCGCTACACGCTCGACACGGTGCGGGCGCTGAAGCGGGTCTATCCGCGCGCAAAATTCGTCTGGCTGATGGGTGCCGACATCCTGCCCCAGCTGGTCGACTGGGTGGGCTGGCGCGACCTGTTCGGCAGCATCCCCATCGCCGCCTTCGCCCGCCCGGGCTGGAGCCATGCCGCCCTCGCCGCCCCGGCGCCGCGCACCTTCGAGCGTTTCCGGCTGCAAGCCGCCGAGGCCCGCCAGCTCGCCACTTGCGAGCCGCCGGCCTGGTGCTT
>JAKFVZ010000437.1 GCA_021732965.1 Reyranella sp. | reverse complement strand
CCTCGACATCGTGCCCATCCAGGTTGATCCCCACGCCTGCATCTGCAGCAGACTTCAGGATATCGACGCCGTCAGATCCGCAATTCTCCAGGATCAGGTCGAGGAGCGCTTCGTCGCCGACGGCGAGTGTCTCGACGACCTCTTCGTGGTCGAGATGAAGCATGTCCACGCGCTGATCGTCCTTGATCTCGATTCGCGCGAGCCCTTCCATGACCGGGGCGCTGATCTCGATAATCGGCCTATTCATATCCCATCTCCTGCCACCCCTCGACGCTATCCTGTGGCATCGAAAGATTGAAGCCACGGCAATCTCGGAATGCACCGTTAATCAACCCGGGGATTGCTGCGATCAGAGGTCGCTTATGGATTGCACATTCGATCCATTGCCGGTTAGGGTCCGGGACGAAATTGGGTCCATGGACTATGAGCGCGATCACAACATCCATTCCCATGCGAGGCGACGTTGCCTCTGCAGCGGCAGCCATCATCGAGGCCGGTCGGCGTCCGACCGTTCGCGAGATTGCCGATCGCCTCAAGCCCATCGGGAACACGACGGTCGCGACTGCCTTCCGCGGGTGGCTGCGTGAAACCCTCCTCGCCCTGGTTGGAACGGCCGTCGAGCTGACCGTTGTCGAGGACGTCGAGCGGCGCATCGCTCTGGCTTTCGACGGTGAACGTGTCTTCCTGTTTGTCGGTGAGGTCATGATCAGCAGCGACGTCGCCACCCTGTCAGAGGCGCTGTCGCGTCAGCGCGTTATCTGCGCGGCGCCGTCTGAGGGCGGCGGCATCGTGGTCAGCCTGCACGATGGCGGAACATGTGTTCGCCTGTCGTCAGACGAGTACGCCTTCATCAGTGGGAAGATTGCAGCCTGTCGCGCGCTCCTCAACGTGGGCGCTCAATGATCAGGGCATCACAGGACCTCGCGCAGCCACCGCGGTTCATCGTGACCGATGAGCAACTTGTTAACCTTAGGCATGACATAGTCGATCTGCCCAAGCTTCCTGCTTTCGCCGACCAGGCTTGGTTTGAGTCCAATCTTCATCTTCCGAAAGACCGGGTAGACCGGATTGCGTCCCTATTCGCGAAAGAAACGCGGGCGACGACGAGTGATCTTGAATTAGCAAGCTGCAAGCGCCGGGCCGATTTCCTCCCAGCGCTGCTCCGAAAGCTCGATCAATGGGCGATCGTTTTCAATATTGGACTGGCTGCTGAGCCGGACATTATCAGCGTGAAGGCTGCGAAGACGGCGCTTGCGCCGCTGTTCGACCGATTCGTCAAAATCCTTGGGCCGGAGTTCAAGCCCGGAACTGCGACCCTGGCAGAGTATCTCGATGAGATTCTCGATGAGCTGCCCACGCTTGTCGATGATCCTGAGACCAACGATTTCGCGCAGGAGCTGATTTTTGGTCTTCTGATCATGACGGTCGGTTGTCCGCCCCTGTGCGACTGCGTCGTTGAGACTCTTTGGGAGTGCACGGGTGAGATCGGTGATTTTGCGCGGAGATTCGTCAAGGATTTCCATGAGACCGCAATTTCCGCCTACCTGAAAATGATCGCCCTGTCTGACGACATGATCGCTAAGTCGCGATCAATCGATTACGGCATTGATCGCAAGATGATCGGGTCATGTATCGCGCTTACAGATCGTCAGGTGGAAAAGGTTTTTGCGCAGATCGGGCGCACGGGCACGAACGCCAACACGGATGATCTTGCAAATTACATTCTCGATATAATCGACGATGTATCGGCGCTTATGGAGCTGAAGAGGATCGTCGCAGATCTGTTTAAGGAAACGGGAAGCGATGTCACTTTGTTCGGCAAAAAAGACGAATATGGAGAGATCGCCTTAAAGAATGGCGATAAGATCGACAAGATCACAGATATCGTTGTTGATATAGCGCTTTTCCAGAAAGATGGCATCGAGCCGTCGAGCGCGGAAGCGTTATTGGCGCACATGCTGGTGGATCCGATCTGCGTGCGCAGATCGAAGGTATTCCAGATTTACTACGAGAAGCTTGGGCCATTCTACTGGTTGAATTACCAGCTATCGGGCCGCGAAATGAAAGTCCGCAGCCAGCTGGCCAGTCACGAAGAGTGGCTCCAACGAGCTAAGGCCTGCCTCGCTTCTGTGCAGTCTCTTCCCTCGGAGGATGGCACTCCGGCGGCGCCTCTTCTGCCCCTTCAGTCTCTCCCCACCCTTTCAATCGATCCCGACACGACCGCGGCCCTGCCCGTCATTGAGGAAGCTGCCTTGATCACCATCGACACTGCCACTCGCCCGCTGCCGTCCTCCCTGACCGATCACGGCTCGACCGTTTCGGAGGAAGTGATGATCGTCAGCGCTGCGGAGGCTGCATGGCAGCAGACGCTGGCGGATCTGATCGGCGAAGCGCAGGCACTGGCCGCCGGGTCGTTTCCCGCATCGCGCAATGCTCTTGATCAGGCGATGACGTCGATGGTGGTGCTGCAGACCAAGGTGTCGGAGCTCGATGCCATCGTCGTCGCGGCCATGGATGCTGGTGCGGTTGCCGATAGGGCGGCTGGTGCTGATCGGGTGCTGGAAGCTGCTCAGGTGCAGATCGAGCGCTTGGCGCGCATCGAACGTTATCGCACCAAGGACGATCCGCGGACCGCTGCCACTCTGACGACGATTCTCGACGAGGTGAGGTCCGCCGGCCGCATTCTGGATGAGTCCGGCATGGAGGCGCCGGTCGCTGCCATTTCCGAGGCGGAGGCTGCGGGCGTCACGCTGGCTGGGCTGTACGAGAAGATGAAGGCTTCGGAGTTCAGCCCTGATATCGTGCATGACATCAGCGTCGCCACCGGACAGACCAGCAAGGCCTATAGCGTGGCTTATGACGGCTTGTCCGCATGGCTCAGCGGATCGGCTCAGTTGGACGAGAAGCCGGTGGCAGCGTCAGTTGCCATGGACGATCAGGAGGCTGCGCCCGCCGTCGAATTGGCCGCGGTCGAGATCCTGCCGGCGGCTGCAGGGGATGTCAGCCTCGAGGCCGATGCTCCTGCTGCTGATGTGGTCATCGCGGAAGCGCCTGCCGTCGTTGCATCGAGCGATCTGGCCGTCGAAGCCGACGAGAGCGAGGAGGCGTTGGGCGAGTGGGGTCAGGCCATGGCCCGTCATGTGGCCGATCGTCAGTTCGGCCTGGCTTACCACCTTGCGGTGGCAGCCGATGCCGTGGGCGAGGTCATGCCCTTCTCGGCGCCCGAGATGCGCGTTGCAGCCATGGTCGGCAAGCTCAACCTGTCGACCATTTCGGTGAGCGGCATGCCCCAGGAGGTCGACACCGCACTCAACAGCGTCTTCGAGATCGACCCGGCTCATTTCCCGTCGGACGAGACCTCGCAGGCCCGGCGCCTCCTGGCGTTTGCCGGCGCCATTGAGCCGGCCCTGATCGGCCGGCATGAGGCCGCCATGCTCATCGTCGAGCGCACGACTGTTGATTCCGAATGGAACAAGGATGCATTCCCGCTCAAGGAAGCGGTTCGTTCGGTCAACAAGCATGGCCAGCCGCTCACAATTGAGCTGTTTCGCTCTCTCAAGGATACGGCTGAGGCTCGGTCCGATCTCAAGGATGCCAAGAGCAGCATCATCCAGGCGAGCTCGAAGCTCGCTCGCATCAACTTCGGCAACTGGCCGGTCGGCGCCGAAACAGCGAAGGCACTGACGAACAAGTCCGGCCCCGTCGGCTCGCTGGTTGCCCAGCTCGACATTTCCGAGACGGCCGCCCTGAACGCTGCCCGCAGCTTCGCCGAGAGGTACGGTTCGGAGGAGGCTGCCGACAGGCTCGTGCAGTCGACGAAGGAACTCGTGGCCAAGGGCTCCAACCGCCGCGTGCCGGTGATCGGTTCGTTCCGCAATGTCCTCGTCGGCGCCGTGATGGATATCGCGGACTGGTGCGCTCACTACGTCTCGGCCTGCGCTGCGCGCCAGGAGCTGGAGAAATCCGGCCGCAAGCGGTACGACGAGATCCGCACGCTGCTGCTCAACTCGTTCGATGCGGCCATTGTCGCTACCCGCGCGATCCGCCCGGTGCAGCCCGTTCTTCATGCTGCCGTGGCAACCGCGCTGGAAGCCCTCAACCGGGTCCGTAACATCATCGACGGCGAGCCGGTGATCCAGGCTGGCGGCCTCGACCATCTCTTCGCCCTGCACGCTCCCATGGCCCTGGTCGATGGCATGCGCCACGGCCGCGGCTGGCTCCCGGCTGGTTCCGATGCTTTCCAGGTCGGAACGGCCATCGTCGCGGCGAACGACGTCGTTCTCAGCAACGATTCTGTCGCCACGGCCTACAATGAACACGTCAAGCGCGGCTCGTTCTCGTCGGTAAAGCTGCTCATCGACTACCTGCAGGCATCCGGGGAGGTGCAGTTCGCTAACGACCTGACCAAGTCTCACCCGGCTTCGGTCGCCGGCGTTCGCGCCGAGATTGCCGGGCGGATGGAGCAGGCCCGGCGCACGCTGGAGACCATCGAGCGCAGCGGTGATCCGGCTGAGCAGGAAGAGGCCGCCCGTCTCGCCGACCGCATCGATATCATCGATGTTGCCGCGTTGCCGCTCGACATCGTCAGCGAGCTTCGCACCGAAGAGCCCGACGCAGCCGGGACCATCGTCGACTTCGCCGGCGTCGCCGAGGTCATCGACTTCATCACCGCTCGCGGTCGTTAC
>JAKFVZ010000643.1 GCA_021732965.1 Reyranella sp. | reverse complement strand
CTCGATGTCGAGCTTGTTGCCGTCGACGGCGACGATGCGGCCGTAGCCGAATTTCTGGTGGAAGACGCGCTGGCCGACACTGAGGTCGACCCGGTCGCCTTCGGTCGCGCGGCGATCGTCGGCAGTCTCGTCGCGATAGCGGCCGCGCCGGCCCGTGACGCCGAGGCTTTCGTATTCGAAGCCACTGGCATGGTCGCGCATGCCGCCATGATGGCCTGCGGAATAGGTTGCATAGAGGCCGGCATCGCTGCTCTCGGCGAGCTGAGCCTGGGGCAGTTCGCGCAGGAAACGCGACGGGATGGCGGCCTGCCACTGGTTGAAGACGCGGCGATTGGCGGCGAAAGATACGTAGGCTCGCTTGCGCGCACGCGTCAGGCCGACATAGGCCAGCCGCCGTTCTTCCTCGAGGCCGGCCGCGCCCTTGTCGTCGAGCGCACGCTGGTTGGGAAACAGGCCTTCTTCCCAGCCGGGCAGGAACACGGTGTCGAATTCGAGGCCCTTGGCGGCGTGCAGGGTCATCACGCTCACCATGTCGGTGTCATCGCGCGAGGCCATGTCGGTGAGCAGCGCGACGTGCTCCATGAAGGCCGGCAGGGAATCGAATTCCTGCAACGCGTTGACGAGTTCCTTCAAGTTTTCGAGTCGACCCTCCGCTTCCGGGGAGCGGTCGATGCGCAGCATGTCGGTATAGCCCGACTCGTCGAGTATGGTTTCGACCACCTCGACGTGGCTCATGCCGTCGAGCATCGCGCGCCAGCGCTCGAAGTTGCGGATCAGGTCGCCCAGCGACTTGCGGGGTCGCGCCTTCAATTCGTCGGTCTCGAGCGCCCGCCTTGTGGCCTCGAACAGCGAGATCTTCTGCGTGCGCTGGATCAGCCGCAGGGTGCGCAGCGCCGATTCACCCAGGCCCCGGCGCGGCGTGTTGTAGATGCGCTCGAAGGCGAGGTCGTCGTCGTGCTGGATCGTGACGCGGCAATAGGCCAGCGCGTCGCGGATCTCCTGGCGCTCGTAGAAGCGCGGACCGCCGATCACGCGATAGGGCAGGCCCATCGTGATGAAGCGTTCCTCGAACTCGCGGGTCTGGAAGCCGGCGCGGACCAGGATGGCGATCTGCGCGAGCTTGTGCTTGTCGCGCTGCAGCGCCTCGATTTCCTCGCCGATGGTGCGCGCTTCCTCGTCGCCGTCCCAGACGCCGCGCAGCGAGATGCGCTCGCCCTCCTTGGCGTCGGTCCACAGCGTCTTTCCGAGCCGGCCCTCATTGTGCGAGATGAGGTGCGAGGCTGCGGCCAGGATATGCGGTGTAGAACGGTAGTTGCGCTCGAGCCGGACGATCGTGGCGCCGGGGAAATCCTTCTCGAAGCGCAGGATGTTGCCGACCTCTGCGCCGCGCCAGCCATAGATCGACTGGTCGTCGTCGCCGACGCAGCAGACGTCCTGCGTGCCCTGGGCCAGCAGGCGCAGCCAGAGATACTGCGCCACGTTGGTATCCTGGTACTCGTCGACCAGGATGTGCCGGAAGCGGCGATGATAGATCTGGAGGATATCCGGATGCTTCTGCCACAAGGTCACGCAGTGCATCACCAGATCGCCGAAATCGACGGCGTTCACCTCGGCGAGACGCTCCTGGTACTGGCGGTAGATGTCGGCCGCGCGGCCGTTGGCGAACTCGCCGGCATCGTCGCCCGAGACCTTCTCCGGTGGCAGCGCCCGGTCCTTCCAGCGCTGGATGATCCCCGACAGGATGCGCGCCGGCCATTTTTTGTCGTCGATCCCCTCCGCCTGCAGGAGCTGTTTGATCAGGCGCGTCTGGTCGTCGGTGTCGAGGATCGTGAAGTTGCTCTTGAGACCGATCAATTCTGCGTGGCGGCGCAGGACCCGCACGCCGATGGCGTGGAAGGTGCCCAGCCACATGCCGTCGGCCGCGCCGCCGATCAGGCTCGCGACGCGGTCGAGCATTTCGCGCGCGGCCTTGTTGGTGAAGGTCACGGCCAGGATCTGCGATGTGCGCGTCTGGCCGGTGAGCAGCAGATGGGCGATCCGGGTCGTCAGCACGCGGGTCTTGCCGGTACCGGCGCCGGCCAGAACCAGCAACGGTCCACCGGCATGGGTGACGGCCTGGCGCTGCTCGTCGTTCAGGCCTTCGAGATGGGCGGTGGGCGCGACGGCGCGCCTCGCCGGAACCGGGTCGGCCGGAGCGGGGTCGTCGGTGATTTCGAACGGATCGGCGGGGGGCGCCATGAACCGTCATATAGCAATCGAGACGGCGGACGCCTATCTTTGAGACTGTGGACGCGCGTGGTGCGCGGGGAGGAGCGCGGATGGCCCGAGGGTTGAACGGTTCCGCAAACGGCGCGGGCCATTGGCCGCCGCCCGGCGAAGAGGGCGTGGTCGCCCGCACCTCCGGTGGTGGCTCCAACCTGCCCCCCCTGGTTTCTGCCGCGCTGCCCGCGGTGGTCGGCGTAAAGACCACCATTCCCAAAAGCCGTCGCTCCGCCCAGACTTTGGGCACGGAGCGTGAAGGTCATGGGATTCTCGTCGACGACGAGGGCCTCGTCCTCACGATCGGCTATCTGATCATGGAAGCCGATACCGTCACGGTCACCGACATCGACGGCAACGAGCTGAGTGCCCGCATCGTGGGCTACGACTACGAGAGCGGCTTCGGCCTGGTGCGCACCGAGGAGCCGATTCGGTTGAAACCGATGCGCTTTGGCGATTCCGACTCCCTGACGTTGCGCTCGGAAGCCTTCGTCGCGGGCCTCGGCGGCGAGAAGGCGGCGCTCAAGGTCAAGGTGGCCGGGCGGCGCGAGTTCGCGGGTTATTGGGAGTACCTGCTCGAAAGCGCCATCTTCACCGTGCCGGCCTATCCGTTGTGGGGCGGCTCGGCGCTGATCAGCCCGCAGGGCGAACTGCTGGGTGTCGGCTCGCTGCTGGTCCAGGAGGCGCTTGGCCCGGGATCGCCCGCCTTTCCCGGCAACATGTACGTGCCGATCAACCGGCTGAAGCCGATCTTCGAGGAACTGGTCAAGACGGGACGGCTGTCGACGCCGCCGCGACCGTGGCTCGGGATCTACACCGTGGAACACATGGGCCAACTCGTGGTCGGCGGCATCTCCGAAGGGGGGCCCGCCGACCGGGCGGGGCTCCAGCGCGGCGACATCCTGCACGCGCTGGACGGCGAGGTGCTCGATGACGTGGCCGACTTCTATCGCAAGCTGTGGGCCATCGGGCCGGCCGGCTCGGTGGTGAAGCTCAAGATGGAACGCGACAGCGACACTTTCGATGTGACGGTCCGGACGGGCGACCGTGGCGGTTATCACAAGTACGGCACCGATTGACCGCCCTGTGCATAGCCTCGCTTTGACTTCGCGGCCGGCCGCTGCATAGGGTCGCGCCGACAAGAATGGGGGAGTAAGGATGGCCAAGGCGTTCGCCTCACAGGCGGATATGGCGGACAAGAAGATCACCTTCAGCCGTCTTTCCGAACATGCATACGCCTTCACGGCGGAGGGCGATCCCAACACGGGCATCGTGGTCGGCGACGACGCGGTCATGGTGATCGACGCCCAGGCGACGCCGAAGATGGCGGAGCAGGTAATCGAGCGCATCCGCACCGTTACCGACAAGCCCATCAAGTACGTGGTGCTGACGCACTACCACGCCGTGCGCGTGCTGGGCGCCAGCGGCTACAGTCCCGAGCACATCATTTGCAGCGAGGCCACGCGCGACATGATCGTCGAGCGCGGCGCACAGGACTACAAGTCCGAGCTGCAGCGCTTTCCGCGTCTGTTCCAGGCGGCCGAGACCATTCCAGGACTGACCTGGCCCACCATCACCTTCGGCGACCGCATGACCCTTTGGCTGGGCAAGCTGCAGGTCGACATCATCCATGCCGGCCGCGGCCACACCAAGGGCGATACGATCGTCTGGCTGCCCGAGGAGCGCACGCTGTTCAGCGGCGATCTCGTCGAGTACGGCGCCACGCCCTATTGCGGCGACGCGCACTACAAGGACTGGCCGGAGACCTTGCAAAAGCTTCGCGACCTCAAGGCAGAGGCACTGGTGCCGGGCCGCGGCGACGCGCTGATCGGCGAGGGCTCGGTCGAGGAAGGCATCGCCGGAACGCAGGCCTTTCTGAGCGACCTCTACAAGGTCGTCGAGAAGAGCGCCGAGGCCGGCGACTCGCTGAAGCTGGCCTACGACAAGGCCATGGCGGCTCTGCAGCCACGCTACGGCAACTGGGTGATCTTCGAACACTGCATGCCGTTCGACGTGTCGCGCGCCTACGACGAGGCCAAGGGCCTCGACCATCCGCGCATCTGGACCGCCGAGCGCGACATCGAAATGTGGGCGGCACTCGAAAAATCATAAATCCCATCCGCCTTCCTGATGAGGGCCCCATGTCCTCAAAGTTCATCGTCGCCGTCGCCTTCGTGATCGAGCGCAATGGCCAAATCCTGATGCTGAGGCGCGGCATCGACAAGGATCATGCGCCCGGGACATGGGAGACCGGCTCGGGACGAGTAGAATATGGAGAAGGGGCGGAGGCAGCCATCCGACGGGAAGTGCTCGAGGAAACTGGCCTCGAGATCGAGATAATGGCGCCAGTGGCCACGTTTCATTTCTACCGTGGCGTCGCCCGCGAAGAAGCAATCGGCATTACATTCTGGTGCCGCTATGTGGCCGGTGA